>JAYEOP010000263.1 GCA_034723125.1 Bacteroidota bacterium
AATATTTCATTTGTCCGTTGGAATCGGTTGAAGTTGAGGCGTTACCGAAATCCCAGAAGTAACTTAAGCTAACAGGTTTTCCCCAAGCTGTTAGGTTTGTAAATTGAAAATTATTTTCATTAAAACACTGAACAGAATCATTGACAGAAAAGTCTGTAACCGGACTTGGGTGAACAATTATTTCTCTCATTGCTGTATCCCTGCAACCTTGATTTGTTTCTTCAATTAAAACTACATTAAAAGTATCGGCAATTAAATAAATGTGTTGTGCCGTATCAGCATTTGAAGTGTTGTTATCTCCGAAATGCCATGTTTTTGAGCCAATTGGGTTTGTTGAATCCTGTGGATTAAAAAAAGTGAAGTTGTTTTCGTTGAAGCATTGGGCTGTGTCGTTTATGTTTATTTTTGACTCAGGCATTGGCTGTACATAAAGCTCTTTGGCTTTTGATGTTTCACAGCCATAAGATGAGGTAACTGTTAATTGAACATTAAAAGTATCTGAAAGAAGAAATGATTTTACAGGGTTTTGCTGAAAAGAGCCGGTACTATCCCCGAAATCCCACTCGTAGGTCATGTTGCCATCTATGGCGGTGGATGAATCATAAAAATAAAACTCATTGCCAAGCAAACACTGCGAGTTATCCGCAATACCAAAATTAGCATAAGCATAATTGCTGATTCTTATTTCCCTCTCAAAGGTATCACTTGTATTATTATAAAAAATAACTGCATTTGTTATATAAATACCCGTATCTGAATACACATGTTTAGGATAAAACTGCCATGAATAATTACTATCCCCAAAATACCAGTAAACTGAATCTATGTTGGTGGTGTCTTTTAAATTAAATGCAGTACTATCCCCGAGGCAAGTGTTTTCTATTTCTATATCGGGCAGGTAGAAGTAGGACTGGAGAAAGGTGGGGAGACCATAACCTGTCATAAAATTAAAAAATGAAATTGCAGTATCTTGATAATTACATGCAATACCTTTTTCATCAGGATTATGAATACATCCTAAAAAGTTATACCAACGTGCCACATAAATTTTTTTATCAAGTCCTATTTGCATGCTATAATACCTGGAACTTGTATTATTAGTATATAATTGATTAACTGATTTTTTTATAAGGCTATCTATTCCAGAAGATAAATCAATCTGGCAAATTCCTGGTGATACTGAATATGAGCGTGCAACATAAAGATTTTTTTCGTTAGCTGAAAACTCAACTCCATATACACCATATGGAAATCCGAAATTAAAAGTAATACAATTCGATACTTTTCCTGTTTTATTATTAAAATCAAATAAATCCACTATTCCATCATATTGTATTGCACAAGCAAGTTTATTTCCTGATGGAGAGAATTTTAATTGTCCATCATTATTATTTGTGTATCCTGTATGGAGTGTACCAACAGGTGAAACTACTGCATTAGTATCCAAGCCTAAATTTTTCAATAAATATGCCCTAAATTTTTGGGAGTTCCATTCGTGAACCGTAATCCAGACTGATTTCCTATCAGAATGAAAAGTAGCAGACATTCGTTCAGTAACATTTCCGCAGATATATTGGTTTTTTAAAACAACCTCTCCCTTTCCATTATCTTTAGATATATCTAAAATATGATACCAAAAACCGGGATTTGGTCTTACAACGCCTGATACTGTAAATAGATAATATATATTTGGATTTCCTGGTTGAGGTATAATTATGGCTGCTTGTGCACTATTTGAGCTTGAATGGAGGCCATAACCATTTTTTAAAGTATCATGGTTTTTATTCCATATTGTTTTCCCATCTGTATAAAACAATAAGTTTCCGTATTTATCTGAAATGCTTGCACTGCTACGGTAAGAAAATATCTTACTATCATTCAATTTAACAACATGATTGTTTTCAAATTTTAATCCGCAGTATAATCCAAAATACCAATTTTTGGATTCTAATTGTGCATGTAAAGATGTAGGAGATACACTCCAAAGCAACAATAAAAAAGAGAATATTTTAATTTTATTTAATTTATTCATAATTTAAAAGGGTACTGATGTTTATCAGTACCCTCAATATAATAATTATTTAAATATTATTTTAGTAAACTTTGAATCAAATATTGCCGAATTAATTTTCAAATAATAAATTCCGTCAGATAATTGCCCTCTTTGGAATTGAATTAAATTATCCCCTTCTACTAATAACAATTCGGAACTATATACATTTTTTCCAAATGAATTAATAAGCATGATTTCTACCTTGCATTTAGTTTCAGAAATTAAACGAATATTATAATAACTTTCAACAGGATTAGGAAATACCATAATATTATCGAAATCAAGTACAGTGTTACTGGAATCAGTTTTTGCAATTTTATATGACCCATTTGCTGGATATTCATAAGCACCCATATCAATTTGGTTTACTGTTCTTAAATACGGAGTACCTCTAAGGTCATAAGTAGAATGGAAAAAACCTGGTATATTATCACCTGAATTAATACAAGGGGATGTAGGAGTAGAAATATTTGAAGGTAAATAATCAATTCCATTATAAGTTGTGAATTTAGGATTTGCATTAATATTATAATTATTTGGCATATTGGTAAAACTTCCAATATCACAATAGGAATATTTACCAGAACTTGCGTTAGGGGGGTTACCATTGTATTCTACATCATCCGGTGAATTATCCCAGACTATATCATTATAGAATGAAGATGAAGCACTTGTATTTGGGGAAAAATACCCCCCACCTTCATCAGCATTATTATCAGCAATAGTACAGTTGTAATACTTGGAAACAGAATTCGTATCATAAATGCCACCACCATCATCTGTTGATGTATTATTGACAATCAAACTGTTATAAATTATAGGAGAAAAACCTTTTATATAAATTCCTCCCCCATCTCTATAAGCCTCATTTTCATATACTTTATTGCTATAAAACTTTGTATTATATGCACTTAGTTTTGTACTACTAATAA
>JAYEOP010000264.1 GCA_034723125.1 Bacteroidota bacterium
TTAATTAGTGTATTCGTGGCAAAAAAGAAAAAAGAGAAAAGGGGGAGACCATTGACCATGTTTTATTTGAATTGACTTTTTTAATTTTTCATCCTATATTTTAATTAGTGTATTCGTGGCAAAAAAGAGAAAAGTGAAAAGGAGAGACCATTGACCATGTTTTATTTGAATTGATTTTTTTAATTTTTCATCCTATATTTTCATTAGTGTATTCGTGGCAAAAAATAAATCATTCATTCGCGTATTCGTGGCAAAAAAGAGAAAAGTACTAATATAAATAGATGCTTTAATCATTTGAAATAGAAAAGTAAATAAAAAGAATTGTTAAATATTGCCAATAAAATAACAAATTGATGAAAAAAAAGTTGCTAAGTATTCAGGGTCCTACTGCTTCGGGAAAGAGTGAATTGGCAATTTTTCTTGCAGGATATTTTAATGCTGAAATATTATCAACTGACTCAAGGCAATTTTACAAGGAAATGAAGATTGGTACTGCAAGACCAAGCACCAATCAATTAAAAAAAGTTAAACATCATTTTGTAGGAACAAAATCAATTCATGAGGATTATAATGCCTCCGATTTTGAAAGTGAAGCACTAAAAGTTATAAAAGAATTACAGACTAAAGATATTTTACCAATTCTAGTAGGTGGTTCAGGTTTGTACAATGATGCAGTTCTTGAAGGATTTAACCCCATACCTGATATTGATTTTAAAGTTAGAGATAAGATTATTTCGGATTACGAAAAATATGGTTTAAAACCTTTGCTAAAGCAACTTGAAGAAATGGACAATGCTTACTATAAAATGGTTGATAAATCAAATTTCAGAAGAGTTTTGCGTGCTCTTGAGGTAAGTATTTGTTCGGGAAAACCTTATTCAAATTTTCTATCAAAAGAAAGAAAAGAAAGAGATTTTGAAACAATAAAAATAGGAATTACTTATCCCAAAAATATTTTATATCAAAGAATAGAAAAAAGATGTAATGAGATGCTTGAGAAAGCTTTAATTGATGAAGTTAGATCTTTGTATAAATATAAAAGCTTAACATCATTAAATACAATAGGATACAAAGAATTTTTTGATTATTTTGATAATAAAATTTCTTATGATAAAGCAATTGATAAATTTAAACAACACACAAGGAATTACGCAAAAAAGCAAATGAGTTGGCTAAGAAGAGATAAGGAAATTAAATGGTTTGAGTTAGAGGACAAAGCAAAAGTATTAGAGTATCTGAAACTCAGGATTGCGTAAAGATGGGAGAGGGAGAGTGCTGGGTTATATATTTTTTCCTTAAAAATATTTTGCAATTTACAATCAAAGTTTAATATTTACACGCTTAAAAACATGCTTAAATAATTAGTTAAAAAACGATTTTATAAAAAAATATTAAAATGATAGATACAATTTTAAATCACAGGTCGATAAGACAATATAAAGATAAAAAAATTGAAGATAACAAGCTTCAAGATATTCTGATGGCTGCTTCAAAAGCATCAACAACCGGAAATATGCAAGTTTACAGCATTGTGGTTTCTAAAGATGAAGAAATAAGGAAAAAACTTTGGGAAGTACATTTTAAACAAGACATGGTAAAGCAAGCACCTATTGTTCTTACATTTTGTGCCGATTTTAACCGATTTAATAAATGGTGCGAGCAAAGAAATACAAAGCCCGGATATGATAATTATTTATCCTTTTTTACTGCGGCTATTGATGCTTTACTGTCTGCTCAAAATGCTTGCTTAGCAGCAGAAGAGCATGGTCTTGGTATTTGTTATCTTGGTACTACAACATATATGGCTGATAAGATTGTTGATATCCTAAAGCTTCCTAAAGGAGTTGTACCAATAACAACAGTTGTTGTAGGATATCCCAATGAAAAGCCGGGACTTACTGACAGACTACCTCTTGAAGCAATTGTTCATGAGGATACTTACCATGATTTTTCTTCTGATGATATTGAGAAATTGTATAAAGAAAAAGAAGCAATGCAGGAATATATTGACATTGTTAAAGAAAATGAAGTGGAAAATCTAGCACAAGTATTTGCTGAAAAACGATATGTCAAAAAAGATAATATGTTTTTCTCAAAGCAATTTCTCAAAGTAATAGAAGAACAAGGTTTTATGAATAACGAATAAAAAGTTAGCTAGAATTATTGATAATTTAGTTAAAGATTCCTTACTAATTGGTAGGTTTGTTACGGGAAAAACTTTGGAGAGTAAGCGTGTTGGAATAAATATGTTTTTCTCAAAGTAATTTGTCAGTTCATGAATAACGAATAAAGATCTCTAATTGAGGAATATTTTTATAACTATGAGTCCACTCTAAAAAGTCTTAAAATGATTTTAAAAACCAGCACTCATTACTTTTTAGAGTGGACTCAACATTACATTCCTAAATGTTTAAAGGCTTCATAGACAATAAAAGCTGGCCAAACAATGGCTTTTAGGAATCCTAGTACACCTATCCAAAAACTGCTTGCATGTGAAATAAAATAAACTGCTGCTCCGATTACTCCCAAACCATAAACTACATTTGATGTAGCTACATTTTCTTGAATTTTTTCTTTCATGATATTTTTTCTCCTTTATTATTTTTAATTTTCATTGTTATTTTTCATCTATGTTTTATTGCAAACAAAAATAATATTTTATTAAAGAACCTCGCTAAAGAAAATTGAATGTAAATTAAGAAAGAGTATTTAGTGTCTCTAAGAAAACTCTGCAAAATTAGATTCCTATCTTTTTGCGATATTTTTATCTTTCTCAACTCACTGATGCTAAGGCATCGCCTCGTCTCAAAAAATAAAAATCTCACCTGCCTGACGGCAAAGGCAGGTAAAAAATCTTAGAAATCATAAAATTTGATAGTTTTCTTAGAGGCACTATTTAAACAAATCCATTACATTTGCAAGCTAAATAAATTCACTAATAATTAAATTACAGTCATAAAAAATGAAAAAAAATT
>JAYEOP010000265.1 GCA_034723125.1 Bacteroidota bacterium
GTTTATTTATGTTGCTTTTCTTTAATCCTATTTGCTTTTTCTTTTGAAATAAGTTCTCCTGTTATAGAAAAGCCTCTTTTTGAAAATTCTCTCGTAGTTTTTTCAGGAAGATTGGTAGTAACAAAAAATGTTTCGTAAAACCTTCCGATATTTTGATTTTTGGTTCTAAACACAAATTTTAAAGTTGAACTTTCTCCCGGATTAATGGTTGTTGGCTTCGCCTTTACTTTAATATCATATCCGAATTTTTGTTTAAATTCTTTAATTGTAACAATAGAATCGCCTTTGTTTAGTATTTCAACTGTCCATTTAACCTTTTTACCTTTTTGAACCATCTCTGTGTTGAACAATGTTTCTGAAAATTTCAAAGGATATTGTGGTATTGCGGCAGATTTTGGTAACACATGACCTTTAATGTATAACACATCAACTTTGTTGTTACCTCCTTTTTTGATATTTGATGTAATAATTATTGATTTGGCAAAGTCTTTATTTTTATAACCACGTGTGTTGAACAAAACTTTTATTGAACTGCTGTCTCCGGGTAAGATTTCTTCCCTTGGCCATTGAGGAGTTGTGCAACCACATGATGTTCTAACCTTAACGAGTTTTAAAGGCTCTGTTCCAGTGTTTTTAAAAACAAAAAAGCAAGTGGGAAAAGTACCTATAATTACATCTCCGAAATCATGATTTTTTTTGTTGTACTCTATTTTGGGTTGTGCATTTATTAAATTAGAAGAAATTAAGATTGATATTAAAACAATAAATATCTTTTTCATAAAATTAATTTTAAAAAATCAAGTAATTATTTATTAGATTTCGGTTTAACATGCCCTTTGAAAAATAAAATGACAACTTTATTTTGTCCTTTTTTCTCTTTTATATTTGTTGTTACACGTACTGATTTGTGGGCTCTTTTTCCAGCATATCCTTTTGAATTAAAGGCAGCAACAATTTCGGAGGAATCACCTGGCATTATTGGTTCACGAGGCCATTTAGAAGCAGTACATCCACAGGAGGGTTTTACATCCAACAGTAATAAAGGAGCATCACCTGAATTATAAAATTTATAATGAATATATTTTTTCTTCCCTTCAATGATTGTCCCGAAGTTAATAGATTTCTCAACAAAAAATATATCCGGATTTTTTGTTTGATTATTACTTTTTTGTGAAAATGAGAAAAATGTAATTGATATAAGTATTGATAATAATAAAAGTTGTTTCATGTTTTTCTAATTTCTATTTATTATTGTTTAAGCGAACAGGTGATTCTGTAATTTTCTTAGGTCGTGTTTGCTCTCTTTTATTCACAAAACCTTTAAAAAAAATCACTTTCACATTATTTGTCAGCATATTTGTTGTAACGGTAATTGATTTCTGAAAATTTCTACCACCATATCCGTTTGAGTTAAATTTTGCAGTAATTTTTCCTGTTTTGTCTGGCATTACAGGCTCTCTTGACCAGTTTGAAGCAGTACAACCACAGCTGGGTCTTACATTCTTTAAAAGCAATGGTTTATCGCCTGTGTTTGTAAATTTATAGGTGTGAGTAACAACGTCTCCTTCTGTCATTTTTCCGAAGTTATGAGATACATTATCAAATTCTATTCGTGGTCCTATTACTTTTTTTTCTGTTCCGTTCTTTTGAGCAAAAGAATATGAAATTAAAAAAACGCCAATAAAAATTATAAATATTTTTTTCATGCTTTGTAAAATTTTTAACTTTTAAACTATAACAAAAAATGTTCCTAATTATTAGAACCCCCCTTAAAGGAATTCTTAAAAAATACAAAATTAAGAATTTTTAAATACAATTCAAGTGTTCTGTAGAATTATAAGTTAGTAATTCAGGATTTTGATTGTTAGTCATTTTTATAACATAAAGTCCAAGGTTATCATGTCTGTATTTTTCCATGTTTGATAATTCTTCATTTAGTAGTTTACAAATAAATATTCTCATTGCTCGTCCGTGCATTGAAATAAGAATATTATTTTCATCATTTCGTGAAAGAATTATTTTTATGAAAGTATCTTGCCTTGTTGCAACATCAAAAGGACTTTCTCCACCGGGTATTTTTTTTGAATACTCCCCTTTTTTCCATTTTGTTGCCAAGCGTTTCAATCGCATCCAAGCTCGCGGACTTATTTTTTTCCCCTCCAATATTCCCCAATTTATCTCATTTAACTCCAAATAACTTTCTACAGTAATACCTTCTCTACGAAAACAATCAATGCTTTCTATACTTCGCAGCAATTCAGATGTGTAAATTTTATCAAATTTTATATCCTTATATTTTTCAAAAAATGCCTTTGCTTGTTTTTTGCCTGTTTTGTTCAATGAGGAGTTAATTGTTGCACCTTGTAAGTATCCCTTATTGTTATATGAGGTTTCCCCGTGTCTTATTATGAAAATATTTTTCTCACTCAAAACAAATTAATATTTAGTTATTTACATTTGCAGTAAATATTTAATATGGCATCAAAGGTAAAATTATTATATGATTGATACATCAATAACTTTAGATTTATTAAATAAAACAGGAAAAAATAATCTTTCAGATAATCTTGGTATAGAGTATGTCGAAATTACTGAAAATTATTTAGGAGCTAAAATGCCTGTTGATAGTAGAACAAAGCAGCAATTGGGCATGCTTCACGGAGGTGCATCAGCAGCTCTTGCAGAAATGACAGGAAGTATGGCGGCTTATTTGTCAATAAACAGAGAAAAGTTTTATTGCGTTGGCTTGGATTTAAAAATAAATCACTTAAAAGCTGTTTTGGATGGCTATGTTTTCGCCAAAGCAGAAGCTATTCACTTAGGAATACAAACTCAAGTATGGCAAATAAAAACAAGAAATGAGAACAATGAACTTGTAGCACTAAGCACCTTAACAATGGCAGTGTTGCCACTTGATGAAAAAATGAAAGTGTTTATTGGGAATATTTTTGATAGGATTAAATAAAATACTAA
>JAYEOP010000266.1 GCA_034723125.1 Bacteroidota bacterium
TCCATTTTTATCGGAAATAACTGCACTTCCAATAGGAGAAGTCAAAGCCCCATCAGTCAATTTTATAGGTTGATTATTTTCAAATTTTAATCCACAATGGTATCCAAAATACCAATATTTGGCTTCTTGCTGTGAATAAGATATATGAAAAATCCCACACAATATTAGTATAAATAAAAAGACAATATTTGATTTATTATATTTTCCCATAATAAAAATCCAATTTTATTCCATCATCAAAAGCTATTTCAGTACCTGGCTGAATTGTTAAAGTGTTTCCTGAATTTATATAAATATCACAGGTGATAATATAATCAATACCTGTTGGATTATGATTGTCCCAAATTACATTTCCATTTGAGGTAATATCCCCACATTTATACCTATCATCAAATTCATACGCACCTATATCAATATCATGATGTAAAATACGTTCAGTGTCATCTAAATCATAAGGTAAAATATATAAAGCATTGTTATTACCTGTATTGAAACATGAAGATGATAATTGGATTCTGTAATCGAAACTACCAGTAAACATGGGATTAGTGTTTTTGCAATTTGTTAGTGGATTAGTAAATGTAGAACAGCAACAGTACGAATAGCCGTTATTTTCTTGAGGAATAGGATATGCCTGTGGGTAGAATTTTGCCGTATTGCCCCAAATAATTGTATTGGTTGCAGTAACATTGCACGAATTTAAATAAAATCCTCCTCCTGAGCCATCAGGTGCATTATTGTTGGCTATGGTATTATTGTAAAGATAAAAATCCGCATTACTGTAAATACCACCACCATCATTTGGTACACCATTCTCAACAATAAGGTTGTTTACAAAATAATTCAAATTCCCACTTGTATGCAAATTGGTTATATAAATGCCACCACCATTCTTGTCAGCATTATTTACTTTAAACTCACACAGTGCAACATGGCTATAACTTGCATCAAGATAAGAGCCACCTCCATTATTACTAGCAATATTTCCATCAAGATTATTTTCCTGAAAATGAATTATTACCGTTCCTGAAATATATACACCTCCTCCATCAACTGCCTGATTATTTTGAAAAAAATTGTTAATAATATCGCTAAACTCAGATGATACAATATAAAGACCGCCTCCATTTGTTGTAGCAATATTATCGGTGAAATTATTTCCGTCTAAATTAGAATTGTTTACAGTCATATTGTTGTTTATGTTAGACATATAAACACCGGCTCCGTTATTTGCATGGTTTAAAAAAATATTGTTTAAGAATATTTGTATATCGCTTTGGCAATTTTCCAAAAATACCCCCCCTCCATTATTGTCTGCTGTATTATTTTGAATATCACAGTTTTCAATATTCAGGTTTAGTGGCTGACTACCAGATTGGTATGCAAAAACACCTCCTCCATTACCGGGGTTTGTTATATTATGTGCTATATTAAGGAAAAAATTGCAATCATTTATATACACAGATGTTTGAGTAGTTTGTATATTGCTTGTTGCTATCCCAATAGCTCCACCACCACTATTTAATGAAGAACAATTACTTGTATTATTGACAAAACCAGAATACTCAATATTTACCAACTCCGTTTCTGCAATCCAAATAGCTCCTCCACCAGATTCTGCAGTATTATTCTCGAAACTACAGCCATTGATAGAATGTAATTGACTGCCACCCTCAATAAATATCCCTCCTCCATCTAATTGTGCTATATTGTCATGAAACAAACAATCTTCAACCTGTGCACGACTTGACCTAAATGAAATACCACCTCCTGAGTTACAAATATTATTGTATCTGAAAGTGCAATTCGAAAAAGTAGTATTGTTAGAAAGAAGCAAATATACAGCACCTGAATTGTTTGCAAGACATGGTATAGTTGATTTTTTTACATATTCAAAAATACAATAATCAAATGTGTTACTATTGGAATTGTTGCTGATTTTTATCCCTTTCCAACCTAACAATGGATCAGATGTAAAAATTATCTCATTTCCTAAAGAACCAAACGCTGTTATCACACCATTTACATCCAAGCTGTAAGATCCTGTAAATTCTACTGTTGTACCTGTTGAAATCAGTAAATTTGTTCCAGTAGCAATAAAAATATCTCCATTGACCTGATAATGTGGTGCACTCCAGATTCCTGAAACCGGACCAGCAGGTATTTGAATTTGTGAATAACTTACTGTTGAAAATGCTAATAACATAATCAACAAAGATAAAATTTTTTTTGTTTTCATAATAGTTAAAATTTAAATTGTTTTAAAAAATGTTAAAACTTTATGAAAAATGCAAAGAGCATGTTGTATCTTTGCTTGTGCTTCTTATGAAGCATAAAAAAGAGTTGGGGGGTTTAGTAACTTTTTTTTATTGGGTAGCTACTTTTGTCCCCCGCTCTTTACAAAATCATAAAGGAATTTTTAAAGGTTATCTTCCTTTTACAAATTTTTAAAATTATTTTAGTTAGGGTGGTTTGTGTTTATCGGTCAAATTTCCCCTTAAAAAGCAATGGGGGGGGTAAAGCCCTGATATTCAATGTATAGTAATGTTTCTGTCATTTTTTAAGTATTAATGCCCTTCTATATATATATAACTTTAGTTTTGAAATGTTATCAGGAAATTTTCAAATATTTTAAAAATACGCTTGTAACAAACTGTGTTACAGAGAGAAAAAAAATTTAAAATTTTTCGGTTTTTTTCAAAAACTTTAATTGATACCGCAAATATATATCAAAATAATTTCATAGTAAAATTTTTTTTTACATTTATAACATTCAGTTAACGAAATATGTAAATGTGGTAATTTGCTTTTAAATTGATTATTAACGACTTATTATTGTTTATTGATGATTGGGTTATTCGTTTATTCGATTATATTTTCACGCAAAGAAAAATTTCTAAATTTTTTAAATATTTGATTTTGTTTTTAATTCATAAATCAAAAATCGGTTGAGAAATATAGATTAACCCTAAT
>JAYEOP010000267.1 GCA_034723125.1 Bacteroidota bacterium
TTAGCATGTCGCATTCTACGGGTAATAACTCTTGCAATGTTTGAAAGTACTTTTACGGCTATTGTTCCATTTTTATTAAAAAAGCTGATGTCTAAAACTAAAGTTGTTGTTATTAGCATAGCCCTTGCATTTGTTGAATGTGGTGATTTTTCCGTTAAAGAACCCTCGCCAAGAAAATCTTGTTTACTAAATATCGCTAATCGTTTTTCTTCTCCAAAAGGAGTTTTTTTAAAAAGTTCAACTTCGCCATTAAATATTATATAAATATATTTTCTGGAGTCATTTTCATAAAATAAAAATGTATTTTCTTGAAATGTCTTTTCTTTAATATTTTGAGATAAAACAAGTAATTCTTCACTACTTAATCCATTAAAAAGCTCAATTTTTTTGATGAAATCATAAATGGTATTTTCTTTCATAATAATTTTATTTAAAGGGGGGTTCTAATAATACATTTCTTTTAAGAAACAAAGATAATGAATAAGATGCAAGGCACAAATTTTTCATTGTCTATAAAAAACTCTGAAAATCTTAATGCCTGTCTGCCGACATAGGCAGGCGAATGTATTTATAGAACCCCCCTAAAGAAACTTCTAATAATACTTTTCTTTTATGAAACGAAGATAATGAATTATATGAAAAAATTTTAACGCATTTCAAATATGATTTCAATTAGTAAAACTGATAATTATAAAAACAAATTATTTTATACATTTTATCTTTAGATTTATTAAATTTGAAACAAAAAATAAAAAAGCATGAGACTCAATATTGAAAAAATAAGATTGGATTTCCCAATTCTGAATACTCAAATAAATGACAGACCTCTTGTTTATTTGGATAATGCTGCAACAACACAAAAGCCATTTTATGTTACAAAAGCTCTGGAGAAATATTACAAAGAAACAAATTCAAATGTTCACAGAGGGAATCATTTTTTAAGCCAAAAAGCAACTGAGGAATTTGAAAATTCAAGAAAAATAATTCAAGGATTAATAAATGCTAATTCTGAAAAAGAAATAATTTTCACAAAAGGTACAACAGAATCAATCAATTTAATTGCAAATGTTTTTGGAAAAAAATATATAAACGGAGGTGATGAAATAATTATTTCCGAAATGGAGCATCATTCCAATATTGTTCCATGGCAAATTGTTTGTTCAGATAGAAAAGCAAAGCTAAAAATTATCCCAATTAATGATAATGGAGAAATTATTTTTGGGGAGTTTGAACAATTGATAACTAACAGTACAAAAATTATTGCCATCAATCATGTTTCCAATACTTTAGGAACAATAAATCCTATAAAAAGAATTATTAAAAAGGCACACGAAAACAATATTGCTGTTTTGATAGATGGAGCTCAAGCAGTCCCTCATTTAAAAATTGATGTGCAAGAATTAGATTGTGATTTTTATTGTTTTTCAGGACATAAGGTTTTTGGTCCTACAGGAACAGGTGTTTTATTTGGAAAAGAAAAAATCTTGAATAAATTACCGCCTTATCAAGGGGGTGGTGAAATGATAAGTAATGTAACTTTTGAGGAAACTACTTTCAATGAGCTTCCTTATATATTTGAAGCAGGAACACCAAATATTGCAGGATTTATCGCATTAGCCGAAGCTATAAAGTATTTTACAAATATTGGTTTAGAAGATATTGCCGATTATGAATCCGAATTACTTGAGTATGCTACAAAGATGCTTTTACAAATTGAAGGACTTAAAATAATTGGTACAGCAACTAACAAAGCTAGCGTAATTTCTTTTGTTATTGACGGAATACACTCAGCTGATATTGGCACTTTGCTCGACCAAATGGGAATCGCTGTAAGAGTTGGGAATCATTGCACACAACCGATAATGGAAAGATTTAAAATTAATGGAGCAGTTCGTGCATCCTTTGCTTTTTACAATACTTTTGAAGAAATTGACATTCTTTACATGGGATTAAAACGAGCAGTTTCTATGTTGAGAGATTAGGTTAAGGCTGAGGCTAAGATTAAGAAAGGATAAAGCTGAATAAACAAATCAGTAAAAAAAATGAAACAACTAATAATTGCTTCCCACAACAAACACAAGATTGAAGAAATACGGAGAATTATGCCTGAGGGTTATAATTTACTTTCTTTGAATGATATAAATTACACCAAAGAAATTCCTGAAACAGCAGATAGTTTTAGAGGAAATGCCTTACAAAAGGCAAAAACTATAAGAAATGAAACAGCCTATGATTGTTTTGCTGATGATTCGGGACTTGAGGTGGAAATACTTAATGGCAAACCCGGAGTATTTTCGGCACGATATGCAGGTGAAGACGGCAACCATAAAAAGAATAATGAAAAATTACTAAAAGAATTGTCAGCAAAAAGCAATAGAAAAGCTCAATTCAAAACTGTAATTGCTTTGATTCTTGACGGTAAAGAATACTTTTTTGAAGGAATTGTAAAAGGCAAAATTATTACAGAACTCAAAGGAAAAGAAGGTTTTGGTTACGACCCATTATTTGTAGCTGATGGTTATAAAAACACCTTTGCTCAAATGAATGCTGAACTAAAAAATAAAATTAGTCATAGAGCTAATGCATTAAAGGAGATGATTGAGTTTTTGGAAAGAGAGAAAAAACGAGATTAACTTACTAATCTTGCATCTATTTTATATCGCATCCGAACCACTTACAATTTCAAGTATTTCATTTGTTATAGCAGTTTGTCTTGCTTTGTTGTATGTGAGTTTCAAGTCTTTGAGAATATCCTGAGCATTTTCTGTTGCTTTGTCCATAGCAGTCATTCTTGCACCAAGTTCAGAAGCATTTGATTCAAGAATTATTCTATAAAAAGAAATTTTTAATGATGTTGGAATTAGTTCATCAATAATTTCTTCCTCTGTAGGTTCGAAAATATAATTAAGTGCAACAGATTTTTCCTTGTTTTCTGTTTCCTCTTTTTGTTCAATGGGTAGGTATTGTTGAATTGTTGTATTATAAACTGCGGCATTTTTAAAACCATTAAAAATAAATTTTACAAGGTCGTATTCTTCATTCTTAAATTGCCTGAGAACTTTTGTTGCAATAGATTCTACTTTTACATAAGTACTTCCCTGTAATTCAGTATAGCTATCAATTATATTGTAATCATTTTTTTTAAAATATTCTTCAGCTTTTTTACCAATGCACAATAGGTCAATATTTTGATGTGCAGAGCCATTTGATTTCAGTTCTTCAATTATGTGAACGGTTGTTTTAATAATTGAGCTGTTATAGGAACCACATAAACCTTTATCGGCAGTAACAGGAATTAGAAGAATTTTTTGGGGAGTTCGTTTTTTATAAAATGGATTTAAAGAAATATCATCAATACCTTCAGAAAGTTGAACAATTATTTCATTTAATTTATTTGCATAAGGACGTATTTTTAATATTGCATTCTGAGCTTTTTTAAGCTTTGATGCAGCAACCATTTTCATTGCTCTGGTAATTTGCTGTGTCGATTTTACAGAGCCTATTCTTGTCCTTATTTCTTTTAAATTACTCATGTACTTTTAATAATTCTACATAAATTCAATTTGTTACAACAATATTATTTAATATAATTCGGTTCAATATCTTTAGCAACTTCAGTTAGTGTATTTTTTATATCATCATCAATTTTACCTTCTTTCAATTTGTCAAGAATATCCTGATGTTTTGTTTCAACAAGTTCAAGGTATTCTTCTTCAAAGGGAATTACATCTTTTATTGCAATATTTTTAAGCAATCCTGTTGTTCCAAGGAAAATAATCGCTATTTGTTTTTCTACGGAAACAGGAGAATATCTGTTTTGTTTAAGAATTTCAACATTGCGTTCACCTTTAGCAATAATTGATTTTGTTGTAGCATCAAGGTCGGAACCAAACTTAGCAAATGTAGCAAGTTCCCGATATTGTGCTTGGTCAATTTTTAGTGTGCCTGCAACTTTTTTCATTGCTTTTATTTGTGCATTACCACCAACCCTTGATACGGAAATACCAACATTAATAGCAGGACGAATTCCACCGTTAAAGAGGTCTGTTTCAAGAAAAATCTGACCATCGGTAATTGATATTACATTTGTAGGAATATATGCAGAAACATCCCCTGCTTGTGTTTCAATAATTGGAAGTGCTGTTAATGATCCGCCACCTTTAATTTTCCCTTTCATTGAAGGAGGAATATCGTTCATTTTTTGAGCAACTTCATCAGAGCCGATTACCTTACAAGCTCTTTCTAATAAGCGTGAGTGAAGATAGAAAACATCACCGGGGTAGGCTTCACGTCCCGGAGGTCTTCTTAACAATAATGAAACTTCACGATATGAAACGGCTTGTTTTGAAAGGTCATCATAAATCACAAGTGCTGATTTACCTCTATCTCTAAAATATTCACCAATAGCACAGCCTGCAAAAGGAGCATAAAATTGCATAGGTGAGGGATTTGATGCGGAAGCGGAAACTATTGTTGTGTATTCCATTGCACCATGTTCTTCAAGTGTTTTTACAAGTTTTGCAACATTCGCTTCTTTTTGTCCTATAGAAACGTAAATACAATAAACAGGGTCGCCCTTGTCGAAATTTTCTTTTTGATTAATTATTGCATCAATTGCTATGGTAGATTTTCCTGATTGTCTGTCTCCAATAATAAGTTCTCTTTGTCCCCTCCCGATAGGTATCATTGAGTCAATTGCTTTAATACCCGTTTGTAAAGGTTCAGAAACTGGCTCTCTAAAAATTACACCCGGAGCTTTTCTTTCTATTGGCATCTCAAATTTTTCACCGAGAATATCTCCTTTCCCGTCAACCGGTTCGCCAAGTGCATCTACAACTCTACCAAGAATATTTTCATTTACTTTAATCGATGCGATAAGCTCTGTTCTTTTTACAATATCTCCTTCGTTAATATCGGAATAGTCACCCATTAACACAACACCAACGTTGTCTTCTTCAAGATTAAGTACGATTCCTTTTGTTCCATTTTCAAATTCTACAAGCTCACCTGCCGCTACTAAATTCAAACCAAAAACATGAGCAATACCATCACCAACTTCTAAAACATAACCAACTTCTTCGAGCTTTGTTTTTGAATCAAAACCGGATAATTCCTTCCTAAGGATTGACGAAATTTCACTTGGTTTAATATCTGACATATTATTATTTTTTATTTCTTCTAATCTTTTAGAAGATGTTTTTCTAAATTTTTTATTCGATTTTCTATACTTGCATTCAACAACATATTATCATATTTAAGAGAAAAGCCTCCAATTAAGCTACTGTCAATTGTATTTGAAAGATTTACATCTTTGCAATTGCTTGTTCTTTTAATATAACTTTTAATGTCTTCAAGAATATTTTTTTCAAGTTTTATAACTGAAACAACTTCTGCTTCAAGTATTCCTTTTTCAGTACGATAGAGGCTAGTAAAACTTTCAAAAATATCAACTATCAGGGTTTCTCTTTTATTATCAACTACAATTTTTATAAAATCTATTGTTATTTTTTCAAAATTATCTTTAAATATTTTTTTTAAAATAACATATTTCTTTTGACTTTGAATTGTCGGATTTTTTAAAAGAACTGCTAACTCTCGGTTTTCTGTAACAACTTTTAGAAATAAATTAGCATTCGCAAAAACAATTTCTAAATTTTTACGCTCCTTTGCATCCTCAAGTAATGCTGTTGCATATCTTTTTATTACTCTGTAATATGCCATAAAATTTATCTCTATAAGTCTTTTAAACTTTCTTTTATTATATCCTTTTGTTTCTCAGGGTTTTCAAGTTCTTTTTTTATAACTTTTGTAGCAGTACTAATAATTATTTCCCCAATTTCTTTTTTTAACTCGTTAAATGCTTTATCCTTTTCTTTTTTTACAAGTTCTCTTGTTTCGGACATTATTTTTTTCTGTTCCTTCTTGGAGTTTGCTTTTGATGCTTCAATTATTTTGTCACTTTTTTCTTTTGCATCTTTAAGCATCTTATCCCTTTCTAATTTAGCCTCTTTAGCAAAACTCTCATTTTGTTGTTTAAGTTCAGCTATTTCCTCTCTTGCATTTTTTGCTTCATTCAAAGCTTTTTCAATGCTGTCTTCTCTCGCTTTTAAGGCTTCAGTAATTGGTTTCCAAGCATATTTTCGTAAAATAAATAACAATAGTAAAAATATTACCATTGTCCAAAACATTAACCCTAAGTCGGGCTTGAGCAAAGCATTTAGTAATATCATCTGATATTAATTTTGAGTTATAAAAATAATTAAAACCGAAAAAAATAAAATAATTACTTTATTTCGGACGGGGAAAATATTTACACTTTTCCAATAATAATAACACCTAAAACAACACCAAATAAAGCAACACCCTCAATCATAGCAGCAGTAATAATCATTGCTGAATTGATTTTGCCTGATGCTTCAGGTTGACGTGCAATTGCTTGTGCTGCATTAGCACCAATTTGACCAATACCAATACCTGCACCAAGAACAGCTAATCCTGCTGCTACACCGGCACCTAATCCAAATCCTAAATCTAATAATAACATCTTTTTGTTCTTTTGTTTTTTGTAAAAAAATTTTTAATGTTCAGTTTCTACTGCCTGTCCAATAAAAAGTGCAGACAATGTAGTAAATATATATGCTTGCAATAATGCAATTAATATTTCAATCATATCAATAAAAAGAGAAAATGCAACAGCTATTACAGATGTTGCCCAACCAACAGCAGGGACAGAACCAAGCTTGCCAAAGATAAAAATTAATGAAATAAATGATAAAATAACAAGGTGTCCTGCAATAATATTTGCAAACAAACGAATAGTAAGTGCAAATGGTTTTGTAAGAATGCTGATAAACTCAACAACAAGCATTATAGGTTTTACAAAAACAGGAATATTAGGAAACCAAAATATATGTTGCCAATAACTGCGTTTTCCGTTAATATTAATTGTTACCATTGCTATTAATGCTAATGTAGCGGTAACAGCAATATTCCCTGTAACATTTGCTGAAAATGGAATAATACCCATCATGTTCAAAAACCAGATAAAAAAGAAAAAGCTTAGAAGAAGTGGTAAAAATCTTTTGTAATGAGTAGGGATAAATTCTTTAGCTATTTCGTCTCTTACATAAATAATTATTGGTTCAAAAACAGATTGTATTCCTTTTGGAGGACTGTCAGGATTATTTTTATACTTTTTGGCAATGCTTATAAAAATCCATAAAAGCAATATTGCTGCGAAAAGCATAAAAAGAACATTTTTTGTAATCGAAATATCAACAGGTTTTAACTGTGTCAATTCTGCATTTAATTTTTTTATTTCTTCTTTATCAGTTTCACTTTTTAGTTTGTTAAGAACTTTTAAGTATTCTTCTTCTGAGTCGGGAATTAGTAATTTCCCATGAACAGCTTCGTGATTTAGATGATGCTCCTCAATGTAGCCATTATCAATAGCTTTTTCTGTTGAAAGAAATAAATTAAATTTATTTAAGCTTTTATTCCATAAAATTCGTGGTAAAGGAATTGAAGCATCAGTCCCGTCTTTTTTTGTATAAAATGTCCAAGAATAGGAATCAGCTACATGATGAAGTGCAAAACTTACTAAGTTGAACTCTTCTTTTTTAGAATGATTTTCTTCGGATGCTACAGCTTTTACATTATTAATAAAAGTTAGTAGTAGCAAAATGACAAATATGTTTCTTAAAATTACTTTCATGCTAAATTTTAAAGTTGCCAAATTTATAAATTTTTTCGCAAATATGAAACTAAAAAAACAACTTCAAACAATGTGAAAATTAAATAACTCAAAAAGAAGCTCATCGTAAATGCTATCAAGTCGTTTTCATAGGAATTAAATACAAAATAAAAATAAACAACAGCAATAATCATTTTAGCAAAAACTGACAACAAAATTAATGTTTGAAATTTTGAAGGATCTTTAGTAGCATATTTTAACATTATTAATGTAGAAGTTAGAACCAACACAAAAAACACTATGCAATTGTAAAGCATTCCAATTGCAAGACTATTATCAAAAGATTTAACAACAGGAAAAAAAGCTATTGCAAAAATTATAACTGAAAATATTAAATATTTTTTTAAAAACTTAACTATCATTTTATTTAAATAATCTTATTAATTGAATTACAACTACAACAATCATTAAGGCAGATAAAATAAGTGTAAAAATATTATTGTCGGTTTCAAAATGCTTATCAAGCCATTGCCCTGAAAAAACACCAATTAAAACAGCACCAACAATTTGAAAACCAATTCCTGAATACCTTAAATAGTTGTGTTTTTTATTTTTCACTTATCTTTTTAGAAATTTTTTCGGAATTCACTTTTGAAGTTGCTTCATTATTTTGAAGTAATTCTTTTACATTTTTATTATGCCCCATTTCACTTTTACCAATGAAAATAGCACCACTTTCTACAATTAATTTTTTAGTAAAAATATTTCCTCTAAGATTTGCTGTAGAATTAAGTTTCAACTTATCTTCCACATACACATTGCCAATGATATTACAAGAAATATCTGCATTTTTACAAACAATATCGCCTTTTACCTGTGCACTTGCTCCAAGTACTACTTTTGATTTTGTATTAATATTGCCTTCAATTTTACCATCAATACGTAGGTCAACATCCGATTGTATTTGACCGATAATGGTAGTGTTCACATTTATTGTGCTAAATGAATTTGAATTAACTTCTTCTTGTTTCTTCATGTAATTACTTTTTTTTCTTTTAAACATACTGTTTTTTTATAAAAATAAATAATCTTCAGGATTTAATGGATTTCCATTATACCAAAGTTCAAAATGCAAGTGTATCCCCTCGCTTAACTCACCACTTTCGCCTATTAACGCAATGACATCACCTGCATTTACAAAATCACCCATTGTTTTTAACAAAACAGAGTTGTGTTTATATACTGATATCAAATTGTTACTGTGTTGAATAATCAGAATATTTCCGGTTTTTACATTCCATCCGGAAAAAATAACTGTGCCATCTAAAGTTGCTTTTATTCCAACATTTTTTGATGATGCAATATCAACGGCAGGATGACCTTTCGCCAAATCAAATTTTTGTGTAACTACTCCTTTTACAGGAGGAAAAAACATTAGGTTTTGTAATTTTTTAATGACTTTATTATCCTCTTGAAAATAAACATTGTATTGCGAATCCTTTTCAAATTGTATCCTTAATATCGAATCCTCTTTTGTTTTATTAAACAATTTTATTTTATCAGAAGCTGTTATTACATTCTCTTTTTTGTAATGTTGTTTTGTGTAATCATCAACATCTCCATTTAAAATTTTAATAATATTATTAAAATATTTTTCTTTTCTTTGCAATACTAATTCAAGGGAATCTGTTCTATTAATTTGTTCTCTCAAAACTTCTCTTGTTCGAAAATCTGCATAACCGGGAATATATTCTTTTATGGAAGTAAAAGCAATAAGTAAAAATATGATTGTAGTAATAATAAATATGAAAATACTAATAATCATTATTACATTAAACCTAGATAATCGAAAAGACGTTTTTTCTTCTAATTTATCCTCTGTAAGGACAACAAAGCGATACTTGTTTTTGAACTTTTTTAAGAATTTTTGATCTTTTGAGTTATTCATTTTAAATTTAAGTACGTTTTTAACTAATTTTAAAATAATTTTGCAACTTCAAAGTTAGTTACTATTAAGTTAATAATAAAACAGTGATTGAAATTTTTAAAAAATATCGTTTTCTAAGCATTATTCTCATTCTTCTTACACTTGTTAGTTGTGAATCTTTAAAAGATAGTTCATTATCACGTATTTATCACAATGTAACTGCTCATTACAATATTTATTTTAATGCCAATGAAATATTTAATGAAATGGTGTTGGAAACTGAAGAAAGCCATGTTGATGATTATAATTCAATTTTGGATGTTTATCAATTCGGGACAGTAACGAGTTTAAAAAATAATGCTTCATCATCGGATAGAATTATTAAGAAGTGTACAAAAATTTTTGACAAACATAAAAAGTGCGATTGGATTGATGATAGTTATTTTCTTATTGGCAAAGCATATTTTTACAAAGCTGATTTTTATTCAGCAATGGAAACTTTTCAGTATGTTATTTCAAAATATAAAAGTACAGATATTGCATACGAAGCAATGCTTTGGATGGCTTATTCAAAAATTCAGATTAATAAATATTCTGAAGCTCAAGCACATGTAACATTAATGAACAACAATGAATCATTTCCTAAACAACTCAAAAAAGAACTTTCTCTTACTGATGCACATATAAATATTTTAATTAACGATTACTTGTCTGCTATAAAATCTTTGGAAAAGGCAATCCCTCAAGAACGTAAAAAAGATTATAAAACAAGGTATAAATTTATTTTAGCTCAACTGTATCAAAATATTGGAGACACTATTAAATCCCGAGATCTCTATGAAGATGTTATTAAGAGAAATCCACCTTACGACATGGCTTTTAATTCAAAAATTGAAATTGCAAGAAGCTATGATATCAGGGATGAAAAAACTGCAAAACCAATTAAATCATTGCTGTACAAAATGCTTAATGACGATAAAAATATTCAGTATCTTGATCAGATATATTTTGAGATTGCAATTATTGATTTAAAATTAGGAAATGTTAAAGAAGCTGAAAAAAACCTGAAACTTTGTATTGAACACAGTAGTGGTAACAAAAATCAGAAAGCTATTGCATTTTTAAAACTTGCAGAATATTATTATGAATTACCCGATTATCCACTTGCAAAAGCATACTACGATAGCACAGGATTGTTTCTTGACAAAAATTATCCTGAATACAATGAAATAGTTGAAAGAAACAAACTTATAAGTTTACTTGTAGCAAATCACGTAACAGTACAAACAGAGGACAGTCTTCTTTACCTTGCTAATTTATCTGATAAATCAAGAGATAGTATAATTGATGTTGCTTATAATGAAGAGCAAAGAATGAAAATGGAAGAAGAAAAAAAAGAACGTGAAAAAAGAAGTAGGGAAGAGCAGGAAATGCGATTTAATAGAAACCAGCTAAGAAACAGAAATATGATGCCACCGGGAATGCAGGGAGGATTAAAAGGAAGTAATGAATGGTATTTTTACAATGACAATTCCATGAAAATGGGTGAATCTGAATTTGAAGTTAGGTGGGGGAAAAGAAAGCTTGTTGACAATTGGAGAATATCAAGTAAGGCTTCTGAATCTTCTACTATGCCATCAGAAATGGATTCTAATGAAGTACAAGCCGAAGAAATTGTTGCTGAACTTACTGATGAAGATAAAAAGTTTTTAAGTGAGCAATTAAAAAACATTCCCAAAGTAAAAAGAAAATATTATGCGGATGTTCCTTTTACCAAATCACAAAAAGTAGCGGCAAACAAAAGAATTACAGAAGCACTAAAAAAAATTGGAGATATTTATCATACTGAACTTTATGATACTGCAAATACAAAAAAAACATTTGAAGGATTATTAAAAAGATATCCTGATGGTAAGTACTCCGCTCTGTCACATTACATCCTTTACAATATTTATGACAACAAAAATATTAAGAAAAAAGCCCATAAAGATAGCATCTTAGCCAAATATCCTGATAGTGATTACGCAATTCTAATTAATGACCCTAACTATTTCAAAAATCAAAGGCAAAACCAAAGTGTTGAAATAAAAGCATTGTACCAAAGTGCATACAAAAGTTTTAATGAAAATAATTGTAGTAAAGTAATTGAGATATATAATCAAAGTGAGAAAGATTACCCTAAAAATTATAAAAGTAAAGAACTTGAATATTTAAAAATACTTTGTGTTGGCAAAAGCGGAGCAAAAGACGAATTTGTAAAATCACTGAATTCCTTTATAAACAGTACTGCAAATAAGGAGCTTACTGATCATGCTCAATCAGTAGTAGATTACCTTACTGCCGAAGAAAAACCTGAAACGGGGGAAGGTGTTGCTGAAATAGATTCTTTTTTGATTAAATCGCCATACTCCATCAATATAGATATTCCACATTTATTTATTTTTCTTTTTGAAACAAGAAAAGTAAATACTCAAAAACTCAAAATATCATTCTCAGATTACAATGCTGAATATCACGAGCTTGAAGAGTTACAAGTTTCAACCTTTATTTTTGATGAGAAAAGACAAATTCTTGTTGTAAGGCAATTTGATAATTCAAGGAAATCAACAGAATATCTAAAAAGCCTTTTATCAGATGATAAGTTTTTAATAAAGATAAAAAACAGACATCCGGAAGTAAGTATTATCAGTCAGGAAAATTTTAATATTTTACTTAGAGAACAAGAATACAAAGAGTACAAAGAGTTTTTTAAACGATACTATAAGAATTAAATGTTATTTGTTTAAACGCAGAGTCGCAGAAACGCAGAGGAAAATTAACAAAAAAAGTCAACCTTATTCAGGCAA
>JAYEOP010000268.1 GCA_034723125.1 Bacteroidota bacterium
TTCCTTCAAAAGTGTGAGTATAGTAACTTTCATTTTCTTTAATCAATCGGTTAAAAATATTTTCCATATCTGTTCTTACCGATGGGTCAGCGTTTTCATTTATTGTAAGGGCGGCAGAAGTATGTTTTATAAAAAGATTTAATAACGCATTTTCAGGAAATTCAGGTAATTGTTGCAGAATCTCATTTGTAATTAAGTGAAATCCTCTTGGATAAGATTTTATCTTTATGTCAAAATGTTTTATCATTAGTTGAGTTTTAGTTTGCTTACTGCAATTTAGCAAAAATGTTTTTATAAATAATCAAATCACTTTCACTAAAACAAACAAAAACAACCTTCTCAATTTCTTTGTTTTCTTTTAGAAATTCCTTTGTTGTTTGTAATGCAATTTTTGTAGCTCTTTCAATTGGAAAATGATAAACACCTGTGCTAATTGCTGGAAATGCAATGCTTCTAATATCGTTTTCAATAGCAAGTTTTAATGAATTCAGATAACAACTTTTTAGCAATTCGTCTTCATTATTTTTCCCAGCATACCAAACAGGACCAACGGTATGAATTACAAAGTCTGAAGGTAAATTGTACGCATTGGTAATTTTTGATTTACCTGTTTCGCAACCATTTAATCTTCTGCATTCTTCAAGTAATTTGCTTCCTGCCATTCTGTGAATTGCTCCGTCAACACCACCTCCTCCTAAAAGTGTTTTGTTTGCAGCATTTACAATTGCTCCTACATTTTGCGTTGTAATATCTCCTTGAATTATTTCAATTTTTGTTGTCATTATTTTCATCTTATAAACCAGAGTTTCCTTATTTTGTTTCCTTCAATTTGATAGATTGCTTGTCCATCAAAGCTTTCTCTTCCTTTAATTGAACTGCTAATTATTTCTCTGTCCAAAACAAAATTTTTATATGTAATTCTATTAGCAAGTTCGCAGTGAAGATCTCCTGCTTTGTTGAAAAAACTTGAATATACTTGTCTCATTTGAGCTTTCCCTTTGTAAAGTAATTTGTTGTCAGGGAAAGTAAAAATTTCAATACTATCTGAATAAACTGATAAAAATGCTTCAAGGTCTTTTTCATTGTAAGCATTAAGTTGTATTTGTGCAATATCTTCCGGTTGATATTCAAGAATTTCTTCCGCTTTAAAAAACTCTCCGTCTTTTATAATTGTATTAATGTCTGTTACATTCATGATATTTTCTAAAGGATTGGAATTTAGGATGACCATATCTGCTAATTTCCCTACTTCAATTGATCCGAGCTTATCTTCTTTGTTTAATAATTTTGCTCCATTTAGTGTAGCATCAACAAGTATTTCATGATTTGTTAATCCTGCTTTTTTCATTAATGTAAATTCATGAAATAGGGCAGGTCCGTGAATAACGCCTACATTTCCTGCATCTGTTCCTGCTGCTACAGTTATTCCGTAATCCTGAACTGTTTTTAGGTTTTTTAATATTATAGGACTTGTTTCAATAGGTTTTTTTTCTTTTTGTAAATGTTTTACGCGTGCAGATAATTCATCATTATCCAATTCGTACATATCGTATAAACTGCCAATAATTTTTGGATTTCCGAGCTGATGTTCAATTGGTAAAAGGTCAACTTGCTTTGAATAAACAGAACTGTATGATTGAAAAACAAAAAGTGTCGGAATATATTTTATTCCGTTTCTCTTTGCCATTTTTAAAAACTCTTTGTCAACTTCTTTGTCTTTTACACTATGAACCAATACATCCGCTCCGTTTTTTACAGCTCTCTTTACTGATTCGTTAAGTTCATAAGCATGAACAAAAACGGGCTTGTTATGCTTATGTGCTTCTTCAATAATTGCTTTAACTATTGGCTCAAACTCTTCTCCGTTTTGATCTTTAAGAATTACATACCATATTTTTATAAAATCAGCACCTTTTTCAACTTGTTTTTGTACAAGTTTTATAGCTTCTTCTTTTGAATTTACTTTAATTATTGGAGGGTCATCGGTAGTAAGAGCCTCAGGCTGGTAAGATGCAATTAAAGGACCTGTAACAAAAACTCTTGGTGCTATTTTAGCATTTTTAGAATACTCTTTAACTTCAAAATTCCAAAATGGTCCGCCCATATCAATTACTGTTGTTATTCCACAACGCATATATCTTTTAAAAACATCATCAATATTTGCTTTTATCCATTTAACTTCTTCATCTGCATAAGGAACTCTCTCACGTAAGTCCAATCCATCAGGTCGAGTGTATAATCCTCCAGATTGAAAAAAATGTATGTGTCCGTCAACAAGTCCTGGTATTATAAATTTTCCTTTAGCATCAATAATTTTAGTGTGATAGGGAAATTTAACTTTAGTGCTTTTTCCAACTTTTATTATTTTGTTGTCTTTAATTACAACAGTTGCATCAGTGATAACTCCTTCTTTGTCTGTTCTAATAACTGTGGCACCTATTATTGCTTTGTATTCTTGGGCATTTATTGATAAGGAAAATATTGTTAATGCAAAAATTATTGTGAGCTTTTTCATGCTTTTAAAATATTTGTTTCTTAAAAAATATTAAGACAAAATTAAGGAATAATTATTAAAGGGGGCTTTGAGCGAGCAACTTTTATTTGTTTCACCTAAAGACGCAGAGACACGAAGAAAATTGTTTGTTATTTGCTGGTCATTTTGTTGTTATTGGATAAACAAAAAGAAGTACTTAGAGTTGAAAACTAAAAGGTAAAAACTAAAAGGTAAAAACTAAAAGGTAAAAACTAAAAGGTAAAAACTAAAAGGTAAAAACTAAAAGGTAAAAACTAAAAGGTAAAAACTAAAAGGTAAAAACTAAAAGGTAAAAGTTATGTGTTACGGATAAACAAATTACCAGTCCGCAGTCGGCAGTCTCCAGTCGGCAGTAAAAAACAGTCCTCAGTCAGCAGTAGGCAGTCTCCAGCCAGCAGTCAAATTCCAAATAAACAAATCACCAAATCACCA
>JAYEOP010000269.1:0-6537 GCA_034723125.1 Bacteroidota bacterium
GTTTTGAAGAAGTATATGAAAAACTCTGAAAACCCTTTGGGAACAAAGATAATAAACAATCTGACTGCGTTAAAATTTTTCTCAATAGCTACGGCTATTCAGAAAAATTTGTGCCTTGCATCTTATTCATTATCTTTGTTTCTTAAAAGAAATGTATTCATAGAACCTCCCTAAATATTAATTTTTAATACAAATCTATTTAAATATTTATTATCTTTGCTATTACAAAAATGTCAAAAAGGATATAATTTGAATTTTTAAGACTTGGTTAGTAGCAGTTTAAGAAGTAAAAATAATTATTGTAAACGTTTGCCATTGTGCAAACAAAAATATTTGAGCTATGAAAAAAATATCTGTAATTTTAATGATGGTTTTTGTTCTTACGGGAACAATCTATGGACAACAAAAGCAATCAATTGCTGTGTTGGGAATTGAATCAAAAAATCTGGATTATGATTTTGAATCCATAACAGACCTTGTACGAATTGAATTAGAGAAAACAAATGTTTACGAGGTTATGGATAAGTATGATATGAAGGATTTTATCAAAGAAAAAAATATTGAGATTTGTTATGGAAAGACACGTCTTATTGATGCAGGAAAAACTCTTAATGTTGATAATATGCTCACAGGGAGTATTGTTAAGTTGGGTGGGAAAATAATTATTTCCTTTAGATTGATTGATGTAAATAAAGCAATTGTGAAAAAATCTGAGATTAGTGAGTATGTTGATATGCCAGATTATATTCAAAATATGGTTGGTGTTTCAATAAACAATATTCTGGATAGGCCAAATGATCCTAATGTTGTTAATAGGTTGAGTGTTACAAACACACTTCTTAATATTCCACAGGAGACATTAAAGTTAACAGGACCAAGAATTGGAGTTGCTTATATCTCCGGAGATTTTGGTGATAGGTTACAAGCATCTATTGGCGATGGGGGTTGGGACGCATATCCGGTTATGACTCAGTTTGGTTATCAGTTTGAAACACAGTATATCAGTACAGGAAATTTTCAGGCTTTGGTGGAATATCTGATTATGTTTAGTGGTATGGCACAAGGCATGTTTGTTCCCAGTTTGGTATTAGCGAATGGTTTTAGGTCAAATAAAACAGGATGGGAGATTGCATTTGGTCCGTCTTTTACTTTAAAAAGAATATCAGAAGGTTTTTATGATGATAAGAACTTCTTAAATGAGGGGGCAGGAAAATGGTTGCCAAAAAGCAGATTTGATGAAATAGATCCAAATGATAGGGTAGAGGAAGGATATGAAATAGAAGAACGTGTTGATAAAAATGGTGACATTGAATTTGGTGCAGGTTGGGTATGGTCAATTGGTAAAACATTTAAATCAGGTAACCTTAATATTCCTTTAAATTTATATGCTTCACCAAAAAAATCAGGTGGATACTATGGTGCATCAGTTGGATTTAACTTAAATAAATCTTACAAAAAATAAGATATTGCTGACTAATTGTATTAAAAAATTTTTAAACTACAATCTCATTATATAAAAATAGATAGTTTTCTAAGAGGCACTAAATAGGTTCAATGTTGATTTGTGGCAAATTTGATTACCCACAGTATTTGACATAGAACAAAAAAAATCCTTATCGGCAATGCCAATAAGGATTTTTTCAAAATGTTTAAATAGTTTATTCAACAACTTCTTCCAATTCTTTCTTTTCTTCTTTTTTCTTTTCAGGTCTTATAATTTTCATTTCATCAATCAGATTTTTAGCACCGGCAAATTTATCAATTACAAAAAGAACGTATCTGATATCAACATTAATAGTTCTTTGTAATTCAGGCTCAAAAGCAATATCTCCACTCATTGCTTCCCAGTTTCCGTCAAAAGCAATACCTGTTAAATTTCCCTCTCCGTCAAGAACAGGGCTTCCTGAATTACCACCTGTAATATCATGATCGGTAAGAAAACAAACTTTCATTACTTTGTTGCCGGCTTCATCAGTTACACCATATTCTCCAAAATCTTTATTATCATATAATTCTTTAAGTTTTGGGGAAACAATAAATTCATCATCTGTTGGGTCTTCTTTCTCTATTATACCTTTCATTGTAGTGTAATAGTTGTAATGCACAGCATCGGAAGGATAATAATCCTGAACCGTTCCATAAGTAACTCTCATTGTAAAGTTTGCATCTGGATAAAACTTTTTATCTTTTTTCATTTTCATTAAACCGTCAATAAACAATCTGTCGGCTTTAGCTTTTTGAACTTTTGCAACTTTGCTTTTGTCTAAAATTGATATATAGACATCAACGAATTGCTTCATTACGTTAAATCCCGGGTCTTTTTTTATCGTTTTAGCTTTAGGATTTTCAAGGAATTCAAGAATTCTTTCTTTAGAAACAAAGATTGATTTATCAAAAACATATTCTGCATATTCGTCAAAATTACCATCAAATTTTTTCATGATGTAACTGTATATTTCCGGATGAAATTCTTTGTCAACATTTTCAAAATACATTTTCATCATTGCTCCGAAAATCTTTTTGTCTGTTTCAAAATTATAATCCTTAAAATGTTTGTCAAGATTGGATTTATAATAATTAACATATCTTTCTAACCTCCCTTCTGCCACTTCATCAGCAGTTAATAATTTGTATAATCCTCTGTAACTATTGGCAAGAGTTATAAACTCAGCTCCACGATAAATGGCTTCAAAGAAATAATTAGAAGGAACTTCATATTTTGATAAAACCTTATAAGCTTCTTGATAATCAGACATTACATTTCCATATTTTTGAATGTTTTTATCACTTTTAGAAAACCATTTTTGGAAATCTTTTTCCAATGCTAATTTTTTATCATAAACGTGCAAACGCTTAAGACCTCTTGACTGTCCTTGAAAATATTTCCAGTAATTTGCAGTGTGTGCATATTTTGTAGCATACATTATTCTAACTTTTTCACAAGCATCCATATCCTCTTTCATAAGCTCAAGTTTCACTGTTCTTATGTCAACAATAGATGGATTTTTATGTTTTAAAGCCAAATTAATTCCATAAGAAGTAAGGTATCTTTCCGTTGTTCCCGGATTTCCCATTATCATTGAAAAATCACCTTTTTTCTTTGGTTTTAAAGAAATTGGTAAAAAATGTTTTGGATGATAAGGAACATTTTCTTCAGAGTAGTCAGCAGGATTTCCATCGGGAGCACAATAAACTCTGAACATTGAAAAATCACCTGTATGACGAGGCCACATCCAGTTATCGGTATCGGCACCAAATTTTCCTATTGATGTTGGAGGTGCACCTACAAGACGTACATCTGTAAATTCTTCATAAAGAAAAAGATAATAATTATTTCCAGCAAAAAAACTTTTTACTTCTGTAAGATAATGATTGTCGGCATTAGCTTCACCTTCAATTTCCTTTGAGTTTTTTCGTATTATAGAATCTCTGTCATACTCTGTTGTTCCTTCATCTATGCCATCTAAAACGTCATCGGTAACATCTTCAATGCTAATAAGAAATTTAACAGACAAGCCTTCATTAGGTAATTCTTGATCTCTGCTTTTTGCCCAAAAACCGTTTTTGAGATAATCGTGTTCAACTGTGCTGTGAGATTGAATTTGTCCAAAACCACAATGGTGATTTGTTAAAATTAATCCGTCAGGAGATACCATTTCCCCTGTACAGCCGCCACCAAAAATAATAATTGCATCTTTAAGACTTGATTTATTTACATTATAAATATCTTCGGGTGTTAACTTTAACCCAAGAGCTTTCATCTCTTCGTAATTATTGGTCAATAAAAATGGTAACCACATCCCCTCATCAGGTGGATTGATTGGTTTTGCTATGCTTGAAGAAAGGATAACAAACAAACTTACTAAAAGTATTAAGTATTTTTTCATTAGATTTAAATTTGATTAAAAAAAATATTCCGCAAAAGTAATAAATTGAATAATGTTATAGAAAAAATTAACAAAAAAAAATAATTCTTATAAAGTTGAAATATATAAATTTGCCTAAACAAAAAAAATAGGATTATGTCAGGACACAGTAAATGGTCAACAATAAAAAGAAAAAAAGGTGCAAATGATGCCAAAAGGTCAAAGATATTTTCAAAACTTGTAAAAGAAATTCAAATTGCTACAAAGATGGGCGGTCCTGACCCCGATGGAAATCCTCGCCTTAGATTAGTAATCCAAAATAGTAAATCTGAAAATCTTCCTAAGGAAAATATTGATAGAGCTATAAAAAAAGGCTCGGGTGATGATGGAACAACTTATGAAGAAGTTACTTTTGAAGGATATGGCTCTCATGGAGTAGCTATTTTTGTAGAAAGCACTACCGATAATAATAACAGAACTGTTTCTAACATTCGTTCCTATTTTACAAAATTTAACGGAAGCCTTGGCAAAACAGGTTCCCTCAGTCATATATTTACACAAAAAGGAGTATTTACCTTTAAGGTTCCTGAAATGGATACCGATGAACTTGAATTAGAACTCCTTGACTATGCTGAAGAAATTGAAATTGAAGATGGCTATATAACTGTAACTTCTGCTCGTGAAGATTTTGGAAATATCCAGAAAAAGCTTGATGAACTAAATATTGATATAGAAAATGCTGGTTTAAAAAGAATTCCAAACATGACAAAAGAACTATCAGTAAGTAAATTTCAATCTATAATGAAACTTATTGATACAATTGAAGAAGACGATGATGTTCAAGAAGTGTATCACGATATCGAACTAACAGATGAACTTGTTGATAGTATTGAATAAAATTATAGGGAAATAGGTGGGAAAGAGGTACTTATAAAAACCAGTCTTCAGTTGGCAGTCTTCAGTCGGCAGTCTTCAGTTGGCAGTCTTCAGTCGGCAGTCTTCAGTCGGCAGTCTTCAGTCGGCAGTCTTCAGTCGGCAGTCGGCAGTCCCTCAATCGCGATGCGATATATCCAATTATCTAACTGGATAGATCTTCACGACAAACAGAAGGCGTGTAGTCAAAAACAGTCCTCAGTCTCCAGTAGGTAGCCAAATTACCAATCCTGAAATTTCCAATATAATAATTTGAGTTTTTACCTTATAATTTCTCCTCAAGGAGAAAAAACAAAAGAGGTAAAAAAGAAGAAAAAACTCAAATTATGGATTTATAAAGTAAAATAGATATTTTTTACAACAGAAAATCCTTAACCCCCATTTTACAATTTCCTTTGCTACAGACTAAGGATAAATTGGAAAAAAACTTGAAAAAGCACTTAAATTGGTAATTTCTTTAATAACAGATAATCAATAGGTAGCAGGTTTAGTTAGATGATAGTCTTCAGTCGGCATCCTGAATCTTGCATCCTGAATCTTGCATCCTGCATCCTGAATCCTGAATCTTGCATCCTACATCTTGAATCCTGCATCTTGAATCCTGTATCCTGTATCTTGCATCCTGCATCCTGTTCTATCCCTGTGTTACTACTCCCGTTGAATAATTTAATTCCGAACCAAACATACTGTGAGGAATGGAAAATATTATAAGTGTAACAATTGCAGCTATCCAAATCCAGTATAATCGTTCTTTTTTCAAATTGGCAAATACTGCAATTGACCAAAAAATAAAAGCGATTAATAATTTATTATCAGTTAAATCCCAGCCATTAGGTACTCCTGCCCAATATTCATTAAACGCAAAATTTTGAACAATAGGACCTAAGATTAATCCGCCAGCAATTAAAAGAATGTAAGTAATTACAGAATATATTTTGTAATTCTTTTTCTTGAATACAGCCATTAAACCTGTAAGATTTGCAAACATCATTGCAAAAAACATAAAGAAAATATGCGGAATTAAAATATAAGCGGGAACGCCTCCTTTAAAACGAATTACAACAGGATTCTCTTTAGAAATTTCTACAAATTCCAATTTTTCTTTTAAAACAATGTAATACTGCAATTTACCGGCAGGAGGTTGTACAGGAAGCTCCGCTATAATTTTATTCCCTTCTTTTTTGAATTCAACTTTTGTATATTTTTCATTAACAGGGTATCGATGATAAAATAACTCAGCAGAAATATCTTTGTTCTGAATATCCAATTCAATAAAACATTTGTCTTGCCCACCATGACTCCTTAGTAATTCCAAATTATATTCATGCCCATTGAAATTTATATCTAACTTTTGAGGATAGGTAGGACCTGTCATTCTTTGATAATAAGCTGCAAGCAAAGTGATAATTATTGCCAAAATCCATAAAACCCACATTCTTTTCATAATTCAAAACTTTTATGTTCAGGGCAAAAATAAATTTATTTTGTGGAATAATGAGTAGTTTAGGATTTGTATAAAGCATAACCGAAACACCTCTTATAACTCAAGGCATTTTAGGTGTATATATTAACCGAAAACTACCCACTCTATTAACCGAAAAAGTACCAGTCGTATTTATTAATAATGAATATTGACCACGTTCGCTGTAGCTTTAGCGGTTGCGAAACAAGGAATAAAGAATTTTGAAGTAAAAAGAAGATGCTGAGCAACTTTTGTGGTCAGCAAATTTCATTATTC
>JAYEOP010000269.1:6637-12454 GCA_034723125.1 Bacteroidota bacterium
TATTTATTAATAATGAATATTGACCACGTTCGCTGTAGCTTTAGCGGTTGCGAAACAAGGAATAAAGAATTTTGAAGTAAAAAGAAGATGCTGAGCAACTTTTGTGGTCAGCAAATTTCATTATTCAGAATTCTTTGTTCAATATTCGATATTTTCGTAACAAAATATATTTCGTTAAGTCAGGTGTTCTGAATTTAGCAAAAAATTATAGTTTATTGAAAAAGTAAAAATCGGTGTTTAAAGAATAAGCCGAAACACCTCTTATAACTTTAGGCACTCTAAGTACTCAAGGCACTTTAGGCACTCAAAATACTCTAAGTACTTCTTCTTTTAACTTGTTTAATAGCGATTTTTCACATTTTTTAATATCTTATGTATTTATTAATAATGAATATTGACCACGTTCGCTGTAGCTTTAGCGGTTGCGAAACAAGGAATAAAGAATTTTGAAGTAAAAAGATGATGCTGAGCAACTTTTGTGGTTAGCGAATTTCATTATTCAGAATTCTTTGTTCAATATTCGATATTTTCGTAACAAAATATATTTCGTTAAGTCAGGTGTTCTGAATTTAGCAAAAAATTATAGTTTATTGAAAAAGTAAAAATCGGTGTTTAAAGAATAAGCCGAAACACCTCTTATAACTTTAGGCACTCTAAGTACTCAAGGCACTTTAGGCACTCAAAATACTCTAAGTACTTCTTCTTTTAACTTGTTTAATAGCGATTTTTCACATTTTTTAATATCTTATGTATTTATTAATAATGAATATTGACCACGTTCGCTGTAGCTTTAGCGGTTGCGAAACAAGGAATAAAGAATTTTGAAGTAAAAAGATGATGCTGAGCAACTTTTGTGGTTAGCGAATTTCATTATTCAGAATTCTTTGTTCAATATTCGATATTTTCGTAACAAAATATATCTCGTTAAGTCAGGTGTTCAGAATTTAGTAATAAATTATGGTTTATTAAAAAAGTGAAAATCCGTGTTTAAAGAATAACCCGAAATACCTCTTATAACTTTAGGCACTCTAAGTACTCAAGGCATTTTAGGCACTCAAAAAACTCTAAGTACTTCTTCTTTTAACTTGTTTAACAGCGATTTTTCACATTTTTTAATATCTCATGTATTTATTAATAATGAATATTGACCACGTTCGCTGTAGCTTTAGCGGTTGCGAAACAAGGAATAAAGAATTTTGAAGTAAAAAGAAGATGCTGAGCAACTTTTGTGGTCAGCAAATTTCATTATTCATAATTCCTTGTTCAATATTCGATATTTTCGTAACAAAATATATCTCGTTAAGTCAGGTGTTCAGAATTTAGTAATAAATTATGGTTTATTAAAAAAGTGAAAATCCGTGTTTAAAGAATAACCCGAAACACCTTTTATAACTTTAGGCACTCTAAGTACTCAAGGCACTTTAGGCACTCTAATAAGTACTTCTTCGTTAAACTTTAGCTAATGCCTGATCAATGTCGTCAATAATGTCTTTTAGGTCTTCAATGCCAACAGAGTAACGTACTAAATCATCAGTAATACCACCCTCTTCTCGTGCTTCTTGGCTCATTGCAGCATGAGTCATAGATGCTGGATGTTGAATTAGTGATTCTACTCCACCGAGTGATACAGCAAGTTTAGCCAAATGAATATTGTCCATTAAAATTCTTCCGGCATCAAGACCACCTTTTACTCCAAAGCTTATCATTGTTCCATAACCATTCATTTGCTCTGTTGCTAAGTCGTGTTGAGGATGAGATTTTAGTCCGGGATATTTTAGCCATGAAATTTTAGGATGATTTTCAAGGTATTCTGCAACTTTCATTGCACTTTCCTGTGCTTTATCAATTCTTATTGCCAATGTTTTTACTCCGCGAATAACAAGATATGCCTGATGAGGATCCATGTTTGGTCCCATCATAGTCATTGTTTTTCTTAATTTTCCGTAAAGCTCTTCATCTTTTGCAACCAATGCACCACCGACAATATCAGCATGTCCGTTGATAAATTTTGTTAATGAATGTAAAGCAATGTCTGCACCTAAGTCAAGTGGTTTTTGTAAATAAGGACTTGAAAATGTGTTATCAACGCAAACAATAATATTGTGCTTATGAGCAATTTCACTTGCTTTTTTAATATCAGTTAATGTAATTGTAGGGTTTGCAGGTGTTTCAATGTATAACAATTTTGTGTTAGGCTGAATTGCTTTTTCTATTGCTTCAAGGTCGGAAGTATCAATATAATCATATTCAACACCGAATTTTGCAAAATGACTTTCCATTACTGCACGGCTAGGTCCATAAACAGCACTTGTACTTATCATGTGATCGCCTTGGCTGAGTAGTGTCATATAAACAGTAGTAACGGCTGCCATTCCTGAAGACATTACAACACCTCTGTAACCGTTTTCAAGGTCGGCTAATTTATTTTCTAAAGCATCAATTGTCGGATTACCTATTCTTGTATAAATATATCCGTCAGATTTTCCTGAGAAACAATCAGCACCATGCTGTGCATTTTTGAATGAAAATGTTGATGTTTGATAAATAGGAACTACAGCAGCTCCAAATTCATCTTTAAAATCACCTGAGTGAATTAATTTAGTATTAAAACCTTTATTTCTAGTATCCATAAAATTTGTTTTTATTTAGTTTTTTTGATTTCACAATAATTTTAAAATAGGAGCAAAGTTAAAAAAAAAATAATTATTAGAAGTCCCCTTGAGTTTTTAAAATAATATTTATCAAAAAATACATCCCTAAAGAAAAAAATTAGTAATTTTGCTAAATATAATTTATGATTGATATAGAGGTGTTTGAGAAAGAGTTTGTTGTGATGAATAAAACAAGCTATCAAAAAAATAATTTATTATGAAAAAATTATGTTTAACAAATCGTTTTTTTCTTCCGATTTTAGCACTAATAATTAGTTTTGGAATTATCTTTAGCGGATGCAAAGATGACAACGAATTTCCAACTGTATCTATAACAAATCCTGCTAATGGAGCATCAGTATTTCAGGATACGGCAATAACCATAATGACAAATGCACAAGATAATAATGGGAGTATTGCAGAAGTGTTGTTTTATATTGATGGTGTAAACGTTGGTACTGCAAGTAGTTCTCCATTTAACTATAGGTGGAACACCACAGGAATGAGTCTTGGTTCTCACAAAATAAAAGTAACTGCTTATGATAATGAGGGTGCAACAAAATCTGCTGAAATAAATATTATTATTTCCTTAACTTCTGATTTTACAGACCCACGTGATAACCGTGTTTATAAAATTATTAAAATAGGTTCGCAAACATGGATGGCTGAAAATATTCGCTTCAAAGTAAGTGGAGGAGGTTATTGGGCTTATAATGGTGATGATAATTTTGTAACAACTTATGGTTATTTATACAATTGGGAAGCTACTTGTGATGTATGTCCCGATGGCTGGCATTTACCATCAGATGAAGAATGGAAAACATTGGAAATGGAACTTGGTATGAGCCAAAGTGATGCTGATAGTAAAAATTGGCGTGGTACAATTGAAGGTGGGATGATGAAAGAAATTGATACAACACATTGGTATTCACCAAATACAGGAGCAACTAATTCAAGTGGTTTTACTGCTTTGCCAGGTGGGTATCGCAATGGTTATGGTGGTTGTGATAGTATGGGGTTCTATGGTACATTCTGGACTTCTACGGAATTTGATGTTAATTATGCATGGTATCGCTTACTTTTCAATTCTTACGAAAATATTTATCGCAACTATTATTTCAAAACTTATGGATACAGTGTTCGCTGTGTTAGAGATTAGTTTTTTTTATTTACTATTTCTTATCTTGGATATGAATTTCCTTAAAGTTAAATAGTGTATAAAAAATATATTTTAAAATGAAAAAATTACTGAAAGGCAAAATTGCACTTGTTACGGGGGCATCAAGAGGAATAGGGAGAGGAATTGCAATACTACTTGATAATGCAGGAGTAACAGTGGTGATGCATTACAGCAAAAGCTGAGGAAATAGCGAACACTGTTTTATACTGTGTTTCAGAAGCTCCTGAATTTATGATAGTTTCTATCATTGACGTAAACGGTGTTTCTTACCTAAGAACCTGATTTCTAGTTTTGAATTGGTAGTAAAAAATATTACAAATAATTTCCCTATAAGGAAACAATGCTGTAAGTTTGCATGAAAAATATTGATGCTAAAATACGAAGTAAAGATATTAGAGCAAGCAAAGGATTTTCTTGATAAACTTGACGATAGAATACAAAGGAAAGTGATTTTTAATATTTGGAAATCTAAGGAAGTAAATGACCCAAGATTATTTAGAAAATTGTCGATTGAAATATGGGAGTTTAGAACAAGATATTTAGTGCCTCTTAGAAAACTATCTATTTTTATAAAATGAATTATTTTTGATGAGATTTTTACTTTTTGGAAATGAGCTGATGCCTTAGCATCAGGGATTTGAGGAAAATAAAAATATCGCAAAAAGAAACATTTTTAATTTTGGAGAGTTTTCTAAGAGGCACTATTTAGGAACACAGATTAGGCTTTTAGCATTTTGGGATAAACGAGATAAGAATGAAACATTAGTTATTGTTTGTAATGGATTTTTAAAGAAAACAAAAAAAACACCTAAAAGTGAAATTAATAAAGCAATGCAAATTAGAAAAAAGTACTTCAAATTAAAAAGGAAATAAAATGAAAACTTATTCATTAGAAGAATTAACAGATAAATATATTGGAAAATCGGATACAGTTGAAAGAAAGCAATTTGAATTTGAGTTAAAAATAGATGTTCTTGGAGAAATGATTAGAAAAACAAGAAAGGAGAGAAATTTAACGCAAGAACAACTAGGCGAACTTATTGGAGTTCAAAAAGCCCAAATTTCAAAAATGGAAAACAATATCAAAGATGTAAGATTTTCTACAATAATAAATGTATTTTCGGCACTAAAGGCAAAAATTAATATGAGTGTTGTATTTAATCAGGATTCTCATTTTGAAATTGCCAAATAATGTGAAAATAAACTATTTAATTTTGAGACCACTCTAAAAAGTCTTAAAATGATTTTCAGCTCCTTTCTGTCCCAAACCCTAAAGGGAAAAGGAGCTGAAAATCAGGACTCACTTTAGGGAATGGGGCAATTCCTGATTTTCAAAACCTGCACTCATTACTTTTAAGAGTGGACTCAATTTTGCAAAGCTGAAAATATTGATAACATCATATAATAAAGTTTAAGCCATGGAAATTCACAATACACATTTTATATCCAATATCAGCTTGTAAATAAATCAAAATAACTACCTTTACCCTTATTTTTAATAGTGTTAGAAATTTATTATGAGAATAATTATTATAAATGGACCAAATTTAAATCTCCTCGGAATTAGGGAAACAGATATTTACGGAGAAAAAAGTTTTGACGATTATCTTGTTGGACTCAAAGAAAAATTTCCACAACATAAAATTGAATATTTTCAATCAAATCATGAAGGGGAATTAATTGATAAAATTCAAGAAGTAGGTTTTTCTTATGATGCTATAATTTTAAATGCAGGTGGTTACACACATACTTCTGTGGCTCTTGCTGATGCTGTTGCTTCGATAAATACTCCTGTTTATGAAGTGCATATTTCAAATATTTATGCAAGAGAAAACTACAGAAAAATATCATATATTTCACAACATGCTAAAGCAGTAATTTCCGGTTTTGGAATTGATGTTTATGAATTGGCAGTGAGGGGAGGAGTGAGAGATGAGAGATGAGAGATGAGGAGTGAGAGATGAGGAGTGAGAGATGAGAAATGAG
>JAYEOP010000270.1 GCA_034723125.1 Bacteroidota bacterium
TCAGGCACATTTTGTAAAGAAGATGTGCCTGATAGTCTAAGTTGATAGGCTTGACAATTCCCAAGATTTTGCCAACATCTTTTCTTATCCCAAAACATTCGGTATAAAAAAATATTTGTAGCTTGTCTTCTTATTCATTAGGAATAATTGTTTCTACCGTATGTTTCCCCCATAAAAATGTAAAAATAACAGCAAAAAAGTTTCCTGTTAAAATTCCGTACCAGGCACCTTCAAGTCCGAGATTTAGAACTATGGCAAATAAGTAAGCAACAGGAATTTGCAAAATAATTGTCCTAAAAATGGTAACTGTTAGCGATCTTCTACCTTTGCCTACGCCACGAAACATTGAAGATGTAAGCATTCCAAAGGGAATAGTTGGATAAAGGAATGCAGTTATTTTTAGGAAAGTAACTAAATCATCATAAATTTTTTCAGAGCCTTCTGAGTATGTAAATAAATATGCAATTTGATTTGCAAAAATAAATATTGACAAACCAACAAATAATTCAAGTATAAAACCAATCTTAATTGCATAAAAAAATGCGGTTTTTAATTTGTTTTTATTTTGTGCACCAAAAGCAGCACCCGTTACAGCAGTTACACCAGTTGCCATTCCTACCAATGGAATAGTTCCGAGCATAACAATCCTCCAACCACTCGTAAAAATTGCAATGCCATCAGTTCCTCCTACTTTGGCAATAATTATATTTAGAGCCAGCATTGTTAACGACATTGATATTTGTGCTAAAGCTGAAGGAATTCCTACTTCAAGAATTTCAAGATTTATTTTTTTATCAAATTTATATTTTTTGAAATTAAGCTCTATAAATGTATTTTTTTTAACAAAAAGCCAATAAGTAATAATTACAGTAGAAACAAAATATGAAATTACAGTTGCCCATGCCGCACCAATAACTCCCATGTCAAAGTAATAAATAAATAGTGGATCAAGTGCGATATTTAATAATGCTCCAATCACAATTGCGTACATAGAACGGTTAGCATCTCCTTCACCACGTAATATAGCATTAAATATTTGAAAGAATATTATTAAAATGCTTCCGCAAAAAATAATTTTAGCGTAATCGCTTGCTAAGGCACCAACCTCTTTGCTTTCACCAATGGCAATAAAAATATTTTCAAGAAATGGATAGATTGGAAATGTAATAAGGGCAGTAATTATAAATCCAATAATAATTGTTTGAACAGCAGAATTGTCTGCTTCTTTTTTATTTTTTTTTCCAATACGTCTTGAAATTGCAGAGCCACCACCAATTCCAATTCCTGTACCAAGAGAAATTAAAATTATAAAAAATGGGAAAAACAATCCAATTGCAGCAAGTTCATTTGTGCCGAGACCTGCAACCCAAAATCCATCGGCAACATTGTAAAGTGCTTGCATTAACATTCCAAGCATCATGGGTGCAGATAATTTGAGAATTGCTTTTTTTGGATCACCTAATAGTGTTTGTACTCCCTTTGTGGGTCTTATTTGTCCAACCATATTGTTTTGCCTAAAATTAAATAATTTTCAAAAGTACAATAATTTTTTTCTTGTTGCTGATTATGGAGTTTAGGGGACTTCTAATAATTACTTTCTTTCCCAAAGGGTTGTCATTCCGAAATTTCGGAATTATATACTTCTCCATATTTTCTTGCATTATCCCGATAGTACTTCAAAAATCTGAATCGTCTATAAAAAACCCTGACAATCTTGATGCGAAGTAATTATTAGAAGTCCCCTTTATTCCTTTGGAATATTACGTAAAGCGATAATAATTTTCAATCCTAAAACATATTCGTAACGACTTACTGTTGAGAAACCTACTACACCTAATCCTAATTCTTCTATAGGTTTAAATATTATAGGAAAATTAGCATTTATTCCCAATTCTATTTTTCTTTTGTAGCTTTTGTCAATAATTAAAAATGCAGGACCTATATATATTCCTGTAAGAAAAGCTTTTCTTTCAAAACGTTTTCCGATATTAGCACGAAAAACAGTTGCAAAATCCACCCTATCAAAAGCAGCTTGTTTTTTGTCGTATAGTTCTATTCCTGCTTGGATGTCATAAAAATTATTTTTAATTTTTACAGGTATAGAAACATCAAGTCCGTAAGTTATTTCCCATGGTGTGTCTTTGTTGAATGCCCAAATATTACCACTGCCAATAGTTGCGTAAAATGGAACTGTTTTATCGTTCTTTACGATTTGTGCGTTAAGTTTATTCCCAAAATTTAATAGAATCAGAAATAGTAATACTTTAATTAAAAATTTCATTTATTGTAACTAAACTTACTTTTAAAATCTTTAAAAAAAGGAGCTTCAATATCTTTTTCCGAAAGGTTTGGATTGTAAAAACTCCAATTTATTTTTAAATCAGGATCATTCCATCTTAGCGAACCTTCCGATTCTTTATTGTAAAGATTTGTACATTTATATGAAAAAACAGTGCTGTTTTCTAAAGTTAAAAAACCATGTGCAAATCCGGGAGGCAACCAATATTGAAGTTTGTTTTCTTCGGATAAAATTACCGAATGCCATTGTCCGTAAGTGGGTGAGCCTTTACGAATGTCAACCGCAACATCAAATACAGTTCCACTGATTACTCTTACTAATTTACCTTGAGCATAAGGAGGATTTTGAAAATGCAAACCTCTTAAAACACCTTTGTTTGAAAGTGATTGATTGTCTTGAACAAAATCAAATTCAACACCATGCTTTTTAAACTCTTGCTGATTAAAGGATTCATAGAAATAACCCCTTTTATCTTCAAAAACTTTTGGTTTAATAATTATTAAGTCAGGTATTGCTGTTTTTATAATTTTCATTTTTAAGGATTTTAGCTGTAAATAAATTTTTATCAAAGATACTACATGAACTGTCTAAATAAAAATTATTGAATTATTTGTGTGTAAAAACAGTAAATATCTATTGAAGTCTTATCTGTAATTTGATGTTAA
>JAYEOP010000271.1 GCA_034723125.1 Bacteroidota bacterium
TGGTGGGATAAGTGCATTAGCACCAAACCAAAGAACAGTTTTGTCAAAACTAGGATTAAAAGCACTTATCGGTGGAACAATTGCTTCTTTGCTTACAGCAAGTATTGCAGGAATGATAATCGGTTTTTAACTTACCTTTAAAATAATAATTTATTTTAGGAAAAAACAAACAATTTGTTATCAAATAAATAATTATTATATTTGCAAATATATTAAAGATATATTCAATTTTATTAGTGCATGAATCAAGTAAAACTACAAAAATTTATACTCATATTAGCAGTAAAGGGCTTGGTGGTATTGATAACCCCTTGGATGATATGGACTTATAGGCTTTTGGGTGTATCTGCATATAATGGAAATAAACGGAAGTTCTGTTTATATTGATGTTAGCACACATTTAAATGAAGTTAGTAGAACCAGAAGTTATAAAGGATTTATTAAGTTTTCTTGTAGAGAAGAAACTGGACAATAATATTTCTTCATATATTTCGATAAAGAATGCTTTATATAGTTTCTCAATACCCATATCAAAGGTTGCAATTAATCAAGGAATTCCATTGTTTAGGATGAGAGTACATGATGAAATTCATACGAACCTTGAAGAAGCTCTTTTCCATGAAATTAAAGATGTTGGTCATCGTTTAGATTACAATAATATTAAGAATTTTGGACGAGCAAATGAACCTCTGCAAAGTATATTTTATTGTTCTACGGAGAGAGAAACTGCATATTTTGAGACTTCTTCTATTGCAAGATTTGAAACAAAAAATGATGTAGAAATTTATACTACAAGTAGATGGATAATTCAAGATGATATTCAAGTTGCGACCTTTCCAATAAATGAACTGAATAAGAATAGAAATCTTATTGCAGAAAGTCTGAATAAAAAATTTGAAGAATCCGTAAGTAAGTTAAGGGGAAGTGGAACTGATCAATATTTACAACTTATTGATTTGTTATCCTTAGAATTTGCAAGAAAACATCATAAAGAAAATGATTATTTAATTTCATGTGCATTTGCAAATTATCTTTATGATAAATATTTTGTAAATGGTGAAACTGAGGGAAAAATGGAGCTTGATGGAATTATATACCCTAGCGTACAATGGACGAAAAAAGGGATGAATTTGGCACTAAAACCATACCTGATCAATAACAAAACACTTCTTCTAGATCAAGTGGTTTGTCAAAAAATGGAACGTACAGGAGAACAACATTATACGCAAACAGAAAGAATAATTTCAAAATCCATTGATTATAAAAACGGGAAAATAATTTGGAAATAAAAACGTGTGCAAACAAAGGCTCATACGTAATGCGGGATTCTTAGTAAATTGAAAGATTATACAAGTAAAGAAATTTAGTAGTAAAATGAAAGCGAATTACTTCGGAAACCCGCACTACGCATAGCCAAACCGTCAGACTGTCTAAAAACTATCCACAATTTGTAGATAAAAATAATTTGCCACCAAAGGAATAATTTCTATTTTTATACTATGAAATTTATAGAACCTCCCTATACAAGGAAAAGACAGAAGACAGTCATATATTTTTCCAACATCACTGGAAGAAGCGATTAAAAAAAACGTAACCTAAAAAAAGCAAATTATTTTTGAGCAAAGCAGAAATAGCTTTATATTTGACAAAAATTTAATCAGTGGTTAGGGTTATTAGACAGACTGCCGTTGTAGCCAATCCCCCTTTGTCAAAAATTCCGATGAATATTTTCGCTAACGAAAGGGAAAAAATGTTTAAAAATGAAAGAAATTGAGAAAGTATTAATAGACTGTAAATTAAATAATTAACTTTGACGTTAGTTGGAATACAAAAAAACAACAACCGAGTACAAAAATTGAAAGAAAAACAAAAATGAAAAGCCCACGCGAAAATAGCACAACTTGTCCCGATTTTTCTACGGGATTTGGTTTTTGCCGACCTGTCTGCGTGCATCGTACAGGCAGGCACACAAAAAAGCCGACTCTAAAAAACCAAAAGACAGTTTTAAGTGGAGATGAAGAACAACAAATTATCGACACCTTTAATAATAAAGTTGCCCTTGACGATTTCTCTGTAGTTGTTAAATACGATGAAATAAAACAAAAAAACTACTCACTTAGTGCAGGACACTATTTTGAAGTAAAAGTTGAATATGTGGATATTACGCACGATGAGTTTGAAGCCAAAATGAAAGGCTTTGAAGATAATTTAAGCATTCTTTTTGCAGAAGGTAAAACACTGGAAACCGAAATTCAGAATAACTTAAAAGGATTGAAGTATGAACATTGAAAAATATAATCCAAATACAAATTTTTTGCTTTACAAAACACCAAATGGCGATGTGAAAGTGGATGTTTTATTGCAAAACGAAACTATTTGGATGCCACAAAAAAAGATAGCAGAGCTTTTTGATGTTAATGTTCCCGCAGTATCTAAGCATATAAAAAATATTTTTGAGGTTGGAGAGCTTCAAAAAGAGGCAACTGTTTCCATTTTGGAAATAGTTCAAAACGAAAGTGGAAGAGATGTTAAAAGAAAAACGGAATTTTACAATCTTGATGCTATTATAGCAGTTGGCTACCGTGTAAACTCTAAAAGGGCAACTCAATTTAGAATATGGGCAACTACTGTATTAAAAGAATTTATAATTAAAGGATACACTATGGATGTGGAGAGATTAAAAAATCCACAACCCCTTTTCGGAGAAGATTATTTTAAAGAGCAGTTAGAGAAAATCAGGGACATTCGTAGTAGCGAGAGGCGGTTATATCAGCAAATCACAGATATTTACGCTGAGTGTAGCATTGATTATGAATATAGTTCTGAAACTACAAAAAAGTTTTTTGCAACAGTCCAGAACAAACTTCATTGGGCAATTACAAAGCAAACAGCAGCAGAGATAATTGTTTCAAGAGCCGACCACAAAAAGGATAAAATGGGATTGACATCATGGAAAACTTCACC
>JAYEOP010000272.1 GCA_034723125.1 Bacteroidota bacterium
ATTTTTTTTTGCGTTCTTTGCGTCTTTGCGAGAACAAATAAAATAGAATACAGGATGCAGGATACAAGATACAGGATGCAGGATACAAGATACAGGATACAAGATGCAGGATACAAGATGCAGGATACAAGATACAGGATGCAGGATACAAGATACAGGATGCAGGATACAAGATGCAGGATGCAGGATGCAAGATGCAGGATACAAGATACAGGATACAAGATGCAGGATACAAGATGCAAGATGCAGGATTTATGTCATTGTTTTTTAATATTTTTTTTTGCGTTCTTTGCGTCTTTGCGAGAAAAAATAAAATACAGGATGCAGGATTCCCATACGGACTAACATCGTGTCGCAGGATGTAGATAAAATTCGTGAATTTATTTTGGAAATAATGCCAATGTATTGAATATTTATTATCAACAAAAAGTCACTTTTTATCAACAAAAAATAAACAACTCACAACATTTTTAGTTGGTAATGAATGATGTACAAAAATATGTTTTTTTTTATGCTTCTAAATACAAAAAAATCCATTGATAGTTAGTTGATTAATAATACCTTTGTGGCAGATTGAAAAATTTGTTAAACTAAAATATTATAACATGAAAAAGAAGTCTTTACAATTTATTTATGTATTTATCGCTTTGCTGTTTTCGATAAATCTTTATGCACAAACAGCAACAGATTTATTCTTCTCAGAATATTCTGAAGGATCAAGTAATAACAAGTATCTTGAAATTTTTAATGGTACAGGCAGTCAGGTTGACCTTACAAATTATGCTATCCTTACAAATTATAATGGTAATTCATGGACAGGAATTCACAAATTCCCTGCAAGTAGTACATTAGATAATGATAGCGTTTGGGTTATTGGTAATTCTTCTGCCGATGCAATTATTACAGATGCATCTGATGAAACTTTTGCATACAACGCTTCAGGCTACATTGTTGGTTTCAATGGAGATGATGTTCGTTGCCTTGTAGAAATTGTTACAACAGGAGCAACTGATACTTTTATTGATGGAACTGATACAAATTATTGTAAAAGAGTTGACATTATTGGTCGTCTTGACTTGGTTGACCCGGGTAGTGGATGGGCAGTTGCTGGAATAGCAGATGCTACAAAAGATCATACTTTGGTTAGAAAAGCTACTGTAATGGCACCTAATACATGTTGGGATTGTGCTGCAGGTACAGACGAAGCAACTTCCGAATGGATAGTTCTTAATAAAGACACATGGACAGAAATTGGAAAACACTCAATGGAAACACCAACACCTCCACCAGCACCTCCAGTATATAATATTGAAGATGTTACAGGAATTGACTCAGCAGGAATGCCTGATTCATTGGGTGTAGTATGTTATGTTGAAGGAATTGTTCACAGTATTAACTATCAAGCTTACAAGCCAGGATTATCTTTCGTAATTCACAATGGTACTGATGGTATTTGGGTTTACAATTACAAAGGAACTTTCGGATATGATGTTCGCATGGGAGACAAAATTAAAGTTTGTGGAGAAATTGACCAATATAAAGGTTTATTAGAAATAGCTCCTGATTCAATTTTCTTAGTTGATTCAAATCAAACATTAAATACTCCTTTGGAAATTACTGCACTTGATGAAACAAATGAAGCCGAACTTATAAAACTCAAAATGGTTTGGGTTGCTGACACAAGTCAATGGCCATCACCTACTGATTATGCAGTTAATGTAGATGTTACAAATGGTACTGATACATTTACCATGAGAATACCTACTGATTGTAACGTACACAATGCAGTTGTAAGACTTGATACATTTCATCTTATCGGTGTTGTTGGACAATATGATGGCAGTTCACCATATCTTGAAGGCTATCAAATATTCCCAAGAAATATTGATGATTTAATTCATTTCGATATAATAAGTATTGATAGAAATTCATTCTCAGACAACTTTAAAGTTTATCCTAATCCAAATAATGGAAACTTTGTACTTGAAAACAACAGCAAGTCAGAAGTTGAAATTTCTGTTATTAACACAATAGGGAAAACAATTTACAAAAACCAAAGTTCTTCTTCAAGAATAAACATCAATCTTGAAAATGCTCAAAGCGGAATTTATTTTGTAAGAGTTACTAATGTAAACAATCAAAAAGCTGTTACAGGAAATATCCTAGTAAAATAATTCTTAATCAGTTTTTTATTATTAAAAGCCGTAAAACTAAATTTATGTTTTACGGCTTTTTTTATTCAACTTATATTTTTTATTAATAATATTTCATTATTTTAAAATATTATTTGGATTTGCTGTTAAACATTATTTATATTTGTTTTTAAATATAAAAATAAAATTACTATGAAAAAGATATTTTTTTTAATGATTACTCTTTTATTCTCATTTCAATTTGTTAATGCACAAAATAATTGCCTTGATTTTGATGGTACTGATGATTATGTAGATATTGGTATAGGACCAAGTACTGTTCAAACAGTTGAGCTTTGGATAAACCCTGCTTCCACAAGCGAATATTGTATTGATTTAAACGGTTCCGCTTATATTTGGGTTAGCACTGGAACGCTTACAGCAACAGGATTTACAAGTCCAACAATATATGTAAATGGGGTAGCTTCAACTGCAATATCGTTAAATGAATGGCAACATATTGCAGTAACAACTTCTACCGGAATTAATGCAAGTAATTTTGATATTGGGAGGAAAACGACTGATTATTTTGACGGAAAAATTGATGAAGTTAAACTTTGGGACGATGTACGTACAAAAGCTGAAATTCGAGCAAGTATGTATCAAGAATTAGAAGGAAATGAAAGCGGCTTGGTAGCTTATTACAAATTTAATGAAAGCAGTTTAACTAATGCCAACGATGATCAATCATCATCTAATTATGATGGAACACTAACCAACATGACCGGTAGTGAATGGACTCCTTCTTCAGCTTTCTTTGGTCCTAAAAA
>JAYEOP010000273.1 GCA_034723125.1 Bacteroidota bacterium
GATGGTATTGATATTACCGGTACAACTATTAAAGTTGACCCAACTGCTAATAGCGGGCTTACCTTTAGCGGTGGACAATTAGAAGTTAATCCGGGTGTAGGACTTACATTATCAGGTGGTTTACTTAATGCAACTGCTTCTACTGCAATGTGGAATTCAAATAAATTACAAGGTAGGGATATTGACAATCCATTAAATCCTACTGATGGACAAATTTTAAAATGGGATAATGCAAACTCTGAATGGATAGCAACAACAGATAACAACACTACATATACAGCAGGAGATGGTATTGATATTACCGGTACAACTATTAAAGTTGACCCAACAGCAAACAGCGGGCTTACCTTTAGCGGTGGACAATTAGAAGTTAATCCGGGTGTAGGACTTACATTATCAGGTGGTTTACTTAATGCAACTGCTTCTACTGCAATGTGGAATTCAAATAAATTACAAGGTAGGGATATTGACAATCCATTAAATCCTACTGATGGACAAATTTTAAAATGGGATAATGCAAACTCTGAATGGATAGCAACAACAGATAACAACACTACATATACAGCAGGAGATGGTATTGATATTACCGGTACAACTATTAAAGTTGACCCAACAGCAAACAGCGGTCTTACATTTAGTGGAGGACAATTAGAAGTAAATGCTGGAACAGGACTTACATTATCAGGTGGTTTACTTAATGCAACTGCTTCTACTGCAATGTGGAATTCAAATAAATTACAAGGTAGGGATATTGACAATCCATTAAATCCTACTGACGGACAAATTTTAAAATGGGATAATGCAAATTCTGAATGGATAGCTTCTGATGATCTTACTGCCGTATTAACAGGAGGAGATGGTATTGATATTACAGGAACAGTTACCAGTGTTGATTATTCTGCAAACAGCGGATTAACATTCACAGGAGGAGGAGAGCTGGAAATAAATCCTGGAACAGGATTATCATTAAGTGGTGGGTTATTAAATGCAAATGCTTCTACTTCAATGTGGAATGCTAATAAATTACAAGGTAACGATGTTGATAATACAGCACCAAATGATGGAGAAGTATTGAAATGGGACAATGCAAATACTGAATGGGCTCCATCAACAAATGACGAAATAACAGATGCTGATAATGACACTAAAATACAAGTTGAAGAAGCTGCTGATGAAGATAAAATCAAGTTTGATGTAGCAGGTACAGAAGCTATGATAATTGATAATGATGGCAAAGTTGGAATTGGAACATCAACACCAAAATCAGATTTTGAAATAAATGCCAGTATGGGATGGAAAATCCAAACAGCTTCTGCTAATACTACATTAGATAATTCCTACAATGTAATTCTCGCAAATAATGCTTCAGGCTTAGCAAATGCCATAATCTTAACATTACCTGCCGCCAATAGTTGTAAAGGACGAGTTTACTCTATCAAAATAATAAATAATGGTATTGTTGAATTAAATGCTGGTACTGATGACATTGAAGCTAGTGGGTCAACATATACCATTTCAACAAATAAAGAAGTTGTACGAATAATTAGTGATGGTAGTGATTGGTGGATTATTGGATCAAATTAAAAATTAAGGGGGGGGGTTATAAATACATTCGCATTAAGATTTTCAGAGTTTTTTATAGACAATGAAAAATTTTGAAGCACTATCGAGCTAATGTAAAAATTTTTGAAGAAGTATATGAAAACCTCTGAAAACCCTTTGGGAACAAAGATAATCAACAATCTGACTGCGTTAAAATTTTTCTCAATAGCTTGTGCCTCCGCTAAAGCTTCAGCGACACGCGGAATGCTATTCAGAAAAATTTGTGCCTTGCATCTTATTCATTATCTTTGTTTCTTAAAAGAAATGCATTTATACCCACCCCCTTAAACTAATAATAACAAATTTAAAAGGCAACTTCAACAAAAGAAGTTGCTTTTTTTTTCAATAAGAAATTAAAAGAGTTGAAAAATGGAGAGTGAAATAAAGGCTTGTAAAAAAAGTGGGCCCGGTAGGACTTGAACCTACGACCAATAGATTATGAGTCTACTGCTCTAACCAACTGAGCTACGGGCCCTGCAAAAAATTGCGACTGCAAAGGTAAGAATCTTTTAATAAACAATTTATTAATTTATGACGGAAATTGAAAATATTATTTTTGACTTTGGTGGTGTATTATACGATATTGATGTTCAACTATCAATTGATGCTTTTAAAAAAATCGGAATTGTAAATAAGCCTTGGCAAGATGGACAAGATAAAATATTTGATCTTATTGAAAAAGGACTTATGAACAACAAGGAAATTATTGAATATTTTAGGTCAGATAATAATCTAACAGATAGTGAAATTTTAAAAGCATTTAATGCCATTTTAATAGGTGTCAATAAAAAGAGTTATAAGAATCTATTGAAACTTAAAAAAAATTATTCGCTATTTTTGTTAAGTAATACAAATGAAATTCACTTTGATAAATTCTCAAAAGAAATTATAGAGGATAAAAATACTAAAGAATTTTACAATTGCTTTACAAAAGAATATTATTCCTACAAGTTAAAAATGAGAAAACCTGATAAGGAAATATTCCAATATTTAATAAATGACAGTAAAATTGAAGCAAAAAAAAGTCTTTTTATTGACGATACTTTTAGTAATCTTGAGAATGCAAAAAAATTGGGATTAAAAACATTTTGGATGAATAATAACAATAGTTGGAATAGTTTGATTGAGGAGTTTGGATTAAAAATTTAAACATTTAGGGGGGATCTATAAATACATTCGCCTTCCTATGTCGGCAGACAGGCATTAAGATTTTCAGAGTTTTTTACAGACAATGAAAAAAATTGAAAATAATGTATCAACTACAAAAATATAAACAGATGGAAATAATATCGAATACAGAACAAGGAATAACGAATACTGAAATAATGAGTCCACTCTAAAAAGTAATGAGTG
>JAYEOP010000274.1 GCA_034723125.1 Bacteroidota bacterium
TATTATCAAAACAAAACTTTTTTATTTAGGAAATAATTTTTTTATGGGAAATCCAAATATTAATAACTAATAAAAAAAACATAAAATACCTGAAAGCTAAAAGTCTTGTTGGATGTATATTACAATAGTTTCATGTAACTGAGGTGGCGGAGCTGTGAAAAAATCTTTGGTAAATACAATTCCAAAAAAGTAATTATATTTACCTATAACGGAAATATAATGACCTTTTTCTATGATAAAAAGAATTGATTATAAAGGCGAGAATAGAATTTCCCTTAAGGTTAAGTCTAATTTGGCTATTAAAAGTTGAGAAAAAGGGGGGGAAATTATTGTTTTGTTGTCTAGTAAAAATTTTATTATATTTGCAAATAGATTTAAGATACATTTAAAATTTATTAGGGCATAACTACAGAAATTTATAAGCCATTGGATAATATTGAATTATGGAATTTTTTAACAAAATATATAATGGAAATATAATGACTGGTCATTATATTCACTCGTTAGCAACAAGGTTGAAAACCGTGACTTTTAAATTATATCTTAATCCAAAAAACAATCATTTAGATTTGTTTTTATATATTACATTTGCATAATGAGAACAGAGGTAAATATCAATACAAATATTCTAACTTGGGCAATTACCCGAGCTGGATATGATTTGCAAGAATTTACCTTAAAAGTACCCAATGTTCAAAAATGGCTAGATGGAGATAAAAATCCAACAGTAAAACAACTTGAAGATTTCTCTAAAAAAGTTTATTTACCATTTGGTTTTTTATTCTTGGAAGAACCACCAAAAGAAGATTTGCCAATACCTTTCTTCAGGACAAACAATACGAAAGCTACCAAGGTTAGTGTCAATGTTTATGACACCATTTTACTTTTGCAAAAAAGACAAGATTGGCTACGGGACTATTTGCTAGAAAACGAATTTCCTGAACTTACTTTTGTTGGTAAATTCGAAAAATCCAATGACATTAGTGGTATCGTTAAGGATATTAGGAAAACTCTAAATCTAAATGAAAGTTGGGCAAGTGATTTCAGAACCTGGCAAGAAGCACTTAACTATTTATCAGAACAAATAGAAAATGCGGGTATAATTACGGTTTTCAATGGAATCGTTGAGAATAATACAAGAAGAAAAATACCTGTTCAAGAATGCAGAGGATTTGTATTGGCAGATTCCATTGCTCCATTTATGTATATAAATAATTCTGACAGCAAAGCTGCTCAAATGTTCACGATAGTTCATGAACTAGCACATATTTGGACTGGACACAGTGCCGGTTTTGATTTTCGACAACTACAACCTGCGGATGACCCGGTTGAAAAAATATGTGATAAAGTAGCTGCTGAATTCTTAGTTCCAGAAGTAACATTTAATGATGTATGGAAAAAGAATACAAATATTAAAGCTACGGCAAGATTTTTTAAAGTAAGTGAAATTGTAATTGCACGTAGAGCATTGGATACTGGAAAAATATCTAAAACTAGATTCTTTGCGTTCTATAATGATTACATTAATCGAGAAATAGTAAAAAAAGAAAATCAAATCTCTGGAGGGGATTTTTATGCTACCACCAAAAGGAGATTAAGCATCACTTATGCTTCTCATATAAATACTGCTGTAAAATCCGGGAAGTTGCTTTATCGAGATGCTTATAAGCTAACAAGTTTAAAGGGAGACACATTTCAAACATTTTTCACTGAACATTTTTAATTATGAGTGTTTATGTGATTGATAGTAACTTCCTAATACAAGCACATCGTGTTTATTATCCTCTTGACGTTGCTCAAAGTTTTTGGCTAAAAGTAAAGCAATTAGCTCTTGATGGTAAAATAATTAGCATAGACAAAGTTCGCAATGAGATTTTTGACCATAACGATGAACTAGAGGATTGGTGTAGGGAAAATTTACCAAATGACTTTTTTAAAGACACTTCTTCTGTTATGGAAGAATATAGCAAAGTTACAGGTTGGGCGATTTCAAAAGCTGACCATTTCTTGCCAAAAGCTTTAAATGAATTTCTTGATTCAGATGAAGCGGATGCTTTTATTGTTGCATTTGTGCTAAATAACCCAAACTTTGCTGTTGTGACACAAGAAAACAGTGAACCTTTTAGAAGAAACAAGGTCAAAATCCCTGATGCTTGTAATGCTTTGAATGTTAATTATCTAAATGTCATGGAAATGTTTAGACAACTAAATGAAACTTTCTAAAAAAACAAAACCCTGTTGCTAATCGAGTAGGCGGCTGATCCGTACGGACCAGTATTCCTTCGTTAAAACTACGGCTAACAAAGTGCACCTCTCACAATTTATCCCGCACCTTTTGGTCGGGACCATAAACCAAGCGGGTCTTAACGAAAGTATTCGGCACAGGCTGTACTTGGCGGTTCGTTAGATAATACTAAACCACCATCAATTTAATTAAAAAGAATCTAGTATCCCCGAAATAAATAAGTAAACTATGCCGATGGATTAGCATAGCTTGTACCGCAAAATTTCGGTATTAAGAAAATTTATTTTCTGTTACATGATAACCTTTCGGTATAAAAGAAAAAAATAATTGTGTTTTTGGATTAACATCTTTTTTGACCATAGAAAAAGTTGAGTAAAGCAGAAATATCCTTATATTTGACAAAAAATTAATAGGTGGTTAGGATTATTAGACAGACTGCCATTGGCATTCATTGTAGAAAAACGTTTTCCCAATAAAAATCCGGACTAACAAAAGAAAGATTAATTTTGAAGTTGACATTTTGAAAATATAATATGACAAAAGAAACTGCAATAAAATTATTTCAAGACCAAAGGGTTAGGGTTCAATGGGATGATAAACAAGAAAAATGGTATTTTTCAATCGTTGACATTATAGGTGTGCTAACTGAGAGTGTTAATCCAAATAATTATTGGAAAGTACTAAAAAGCCGACTCAAGAAAGAAGGGAG
>JAYEOP010000275.1 GCA_034723125.1 Bacteroidota bacterium
AGGGAGTCCTGATTTTCAGCTACTTCCCCCTTTAGGGTTTGGGGTAGAAAGGAGCTGAAAATCATTTTAAGACTTTTCAGAGTGGACTCAATAACAAAAAAATAAATATCCGGTATTATTGCAATTAGTTAAAACTTCATTATTCAAAATTCCTTGTTTCGCAACCGCTAAAGCTACAGTGAACGTGGTCAATATTCATTATTAAAAGGAATTATTAAAGAGAGGTTCTATAAATACATTCGCCTGCCTATGTCGGCAGACAGGCATTAAGATTCTTAGAGTTTTTTATAGACAATGAAAAAAATTGAAACAAATCGGGATAATGTAATAAGTTTTGAAGAAGTATATGATTCCGAAATTTCGGAATGAAAACCCTTTCGCTTACGCTGTAGCTTTAGCGAAGGAGCATGGGAGCAAATTTTGTGCAAACGAGAGCAGAGGCAAAGCTTGCTTTGACTATGCCGAATGCAGCCAAAATTATGAAAAGATAATAAACAATCTGACTGCGTTAAAAATTTTCTCAATAGCTTGTGTCTTCGCTAAAGCTTCAGCGACACGCGGACGGCTATTCAGAAAAATTTGTGCCTTGCATCTTATTTATTATCTTTGTTTCTTAAAAGAAATGTATTTAAAGAACCTCCCATAATATTTGAAGAAAAAAAATATGCAAGAGAATTACAAACCGCCCTATATAAGTTCAGGTGATGCTTACTCAAGAGCAATGGATGTTTTAAAAAATAATTTTTTAAATGTATTGTTAATATTTGTTGTTGTAGCTGTTCTTCAAACTCCTGCTGGTATTATTTCCAAAGGAGGGGATTTTAAAAATATTCCTGCAAATCAATCTTTGTTTTTATTTTTTTATTGGCTTTTCCTTGTAGTTCCAATTACTTTTGGTGCAAAATACGCATATCTGAGGATTGTAAGAGGTCAATCATTTGAAATAGGTGATATATTTTCTGTTTTTAAAGAAAATTATTTAAACATTATTTTTGCAAATATTCTCTTAGGTTTTATCATTGGTATAGGCATATTATTATTGATTATACCGGGGATAATTTTTGCTGTAAGGTTGGCTTTTGTTCCTTATTTGGTAACAGATAAAGGTATGGATGCTGTTTCCGCAATTCAAAAAAGTTGGGAAATGACTCGCAATTTTAGTGGCAGTATATTTTTAATGGGAATTATGGCATTTTTAATTGCAATTGCTGGTTTGATAATTTTTATTGTTGGAATAATACCTGCTGCAATGTGGATTAGTGTTGCTTTTGCAGTAATTTATGATATGGTTGATACATTTTTACATGAAGAAGAATATGAAGAAATTGAATAGAAGCCCCCTAAAAGACAATTAATTTTTATGAAATCATTATCATTAAATGATGTTATTTTACTATCATTTTTTTATAGAAATAATTTTCTTTATTTGTTAATAAAATAAAATACAGACCTTTGTTTAAATTTGAAAGATTTAATTCCGTTTTAGCTTTTTCTAAGTTAGAAAAATGAATGGTTTTTCCTTGCGAATCAATTATTCTTAGCTTTAAAGGAATTGCTTTTTTAGATACTTTAATAGTAAAATTGCCTGTTGAAGGATTTGGATAAACAGTGAAATAATTGTCTGTTAATGTTTCCTTAATTCCAACACAATCATAAAATCTAATATTAATGCTATCGTAAGAAGAACATTCGCCTTTGGTTACTTTAACCCAAAAATTATGTGAGCCTGTACCTAATCCGTTTGTGTCAACACGGATAATTGGATCAATTGAGTCATTTGACCATAAAACAGAATCATGATTCATTCCTGCAAATAATAAAAGATGCTGATTTTCACATAACGAACTGTCATTACCTAACTCTACTTTAGGATTGTTTATAACAATTATTTGTTTGCTCATGGAATCTTTGCAACCAAAGTCTGAGCTTGTTTCTAAAGAAATAGTAAAAGAACCTGCCGATTGAAAATGTAAATTAAAAATATCATTATTGGTACTCGTAAATGAATCGTGAATGTTCCATTGTGAATTTAAATTACCTGATTTGATTGTTGAATTATTTAAGAAATTAAAACTATTTTCATTCAGGCATTTAGAAGTAGCAACTATTAGAAAATCCGTTTTAGGAACTGGATTTACTTTTATTGTAATAGCTGAAGAATCTTTACATCCCTTTGTTGAAACCGATGTTAATTTTACTTTAAAAGTATCACAAATCAGGTATGAATGATTGGAATTACGAACTGTGGAGAATGAACTATCACCAAAATTCCATAAGTAACTAAGCAAGGAAGTATCGTAAAAGATGGTTTTGTTTGAAAAAACATAAAGGTTATCGCTTAAACATTGAGAGCTGTCGTTAACAGAAAAATTTGTTATAGGATTCAATTCACCATCAACAAATATAATTTTATTGTCAGTTTCACCACAGCTATTGCTAATTTTTAAAGAGTAATATGCTATTTTATCAACAGATAATTCTGCCATAGTTGAAATAACTGTTGTTGATGGTAATTTTTTCCACTGATAGCTGTAAGAGTTATTTTGCTCAGCTTTTAATACAACATTATTTCCTGTACAAAAGAAAGTATCTGTTGGTAATTGAATATCCGGTGCTTTAATCACATTAACATAAACAGGAACTCTTGGAGAGCTGCAATATGAACCTGTAGAATAATAAACCCTGCCATTCCATGTTGCTGATACTGAGTAAAGGGAGTTGAAGGGATAATCTAAGGCAATAGCAGAATCAATTTTAATATTATTGTCAGAAAAGACAGTAGGAGTAGAGTTGAAATTTAAGAAACTTACTTGTGGTGAAGTAATGTAAATACCAAAAGTATCTCCACGTGGAATTGTAAATCCCTTTGTTGGTATTCGGGTAGCTTGGTTTTCTCCTTTACCCATAACTGACACCGAGTCCAATAATGTCCATGCTGAAGCATCAGATTGGTAGCCTCGAAATGAACCTTTTTTGTAATAGATCCAAATTATGTAATTGCTTTTATACTGAGTGTGAATGTCAAAGCTGTCAATAAAAATATGTGAATGTAATGCTGAGATATCAAACATGTTGCCGTTTGCCATCTTTCCACTTTCCTGAATAAATTGTGTTGCAAGGCTGTCCGCTTTGTTTTTGCTTCCTGCATCAACATAATAGCTTGTTGATTCCGATAATTGTGAAATTTTGAAAACAGAATCCTGACTTAGCAATGTTCCGTTTGTGCTTGAGTCGTACCAATGATATTTCTCGGCTTTTGCCGAATAAACTTTTAATATTGCTGTATCTCCCGTACAAATTGTATCATTGACTACTATTGGATATCCAGGCGATGGAAGTAGCTTTAATGAGGATAAGAATATGCTGTCGTTTTCCTGACATTGATCAACATTTCCATTAGGTAAATTAAGTTTAATACATAAGTTATTTGAATCTGCTACAAAATTGTATGTTGTGATCTTTAATGTTGTATCTTTCAGGTAATCAAGGTTTAAATATGCTTTGTAAAATATAAAACTGTCATTTATCTGCAAATTTATTTCAACACTGTCTAATTTCACAATGCCATTATTTTGAATTTGTACTAAAACATCTATAACTCCATCACACTGAATGTTTTCAAAAGAAGGAACTGAAACAATTGCCGCATCAAATAAACTTAATTCATATTCGTCTGCACCTATGTCAGGATAAATATAATTTCTACTTTCATTGTCAAGGTCAGTAGATATCAATGGGAGTGTGGTTCCTGAAGAGTCAAGTTCTATGGATAGAATGTGCCATTTGTCTTTAAAAACAGGATCAACAGAAAAAGAATTATTGTCTTGATTGCTTGCACTTTGCCAGTCAGACAATTTTTGTTTTGGAGCGTTCCAATAAGCAAGATAAGTACCTGTACTGTAAAGGTCGTTATTGTCGGAGTAAACACCCGATGTTTGTACGCTAAAAATAGAATATCCTCCACCAAGATTTGCAAAAATATTATTATTAATATTCAGATTACCTGAGCCTTGTGCTAAGAACAATGCTCTTCCTCCACTTGCTGTATTCGTTATTTTTATAGTATTATGAAAAATATTATAAAATGGAGAGCTGTAAAAATATAAACCATAAGCGGTGCTAGAGTAACCATTTATCTCTATGTAATTATTTGAGATAAGACCTTTGTTAGATTGACTTCCAAATGATTGGTATAGGCTGAGTCCAACACCACCATTATTGATAGTGATTTGATTCTTGGAAATTTTCATGCTATCACTTCCGTAAAAAATGTTTATACCTTTAAAATTATTGTTTTGTGTGTTTGTGCTTATTTTGTTTGAGGAAATGTCTAAGTTTTTTTGATAATATAAATAAATACCTGAAATATATTGGTTGGAAAAACTATTGTTTTTGATTTTTAAATTATCATCTTTTGTACTATTAGAACCCCATAAATAAATTCCGTATGAGCCGTTTATAAATTCATTTGAATCAAATGTAATGTGTGAATTATATAAGTTGTTATTACCACAATACACTAAAGTGTAATTAGAACTACTTGAATTGGTATTTATGGAAATAAATTTATTTTTATAAAAAACAATATCGGAAGTATGTCCTCCCAATTGTAATATTGTAGCATAAGTTGATGCTTTTGTTTCTAATGTGATATTTTCAAATCTAATATGTTTCCCTGTAATTTTTAAAGTATAATTTGCATACCATTGATTTGCATCATAGGATAATATAACATCACTATTGTTATTTGTGTTTCCTTTAAAAGTAATTGTATTTGTTGAAGATGCACCTATTATTTCCGGAATATTTATTTGCTCCTTATAAAATCCTGAGTCAATTTCAAAAGTTACAGCACCGCAAATACTGTTGTTTTGAATATAATTTATTGCAGAACCAAAACTGCTAAAATCTCCTGATGTTTGTGATATTGTATATGTTCCTGAAATACCGGGGTTTAAAGCTTTTGTCGCAATATTGTTTGTGTGAATAGTATCAGCTTGTCCATTTACTTTGAGAACTTCAATTTTAATGTTATAAGTTGTAGCGTTGGAAAAAACAAACTGCCCGAGAGTAATTACAGTATCGGAAAATTGTAATAATGAAGCGGAAATTAATGATGTATCTTTATAGTTATTATTGATTGATAAAAGTATGCTTGTTGTTTTTAAAGTATCTGATCCAAAGTTTTTGAGTTTAATTTTTATATCGGTAGTATCATTTGTGCAAATTGAAACAGGTTCTGTAATTGCTACAATTCCTGCATCTTTTGAAATTATTGTAATTTCATCAGCACCAATGTCAAAATGAGTTTGATTTCGCACTTCATTATCAATATCGTGAGTGATTAATGCTATTGGAACTGCTGTAGAGTCAAGTGAATAATTGGAGATATGTAAATTGCTTGATGAGTAATATTTTGGATTTTTAAAAATAGAATGTAGGTCTTGTCCTGAGTATAAATTCCAAGTGCTGAGGTTGTTTGATGAATATCCGTTCCAGTAACCCAATGCTCCGTTTGGTGTGTAATAATTATTATAATCGGAATAAATTTGATTGGTGGTAAAAGTACAAAGTCCAAAACCTGTACCTGCATTTATAATGTTGTTATTTTTTATATACAATCGTTCTGTAACTGAATTTTGATTTTGAATATTAATCCCTCGTCCTGCACTACTTATTGAAGGGTTAGAGATGTTGATGTTATTATTAAAAACATCAATTCTTTTACTGCTTTCAATAAAAATTCCACATGCTAAGCTGTTACCTCCTGCATGAATAAAATTGTTTGAAATAAGAATATTATTTAATGAATCTCCTACGGAACTATTGATAAATATTGGAAAACCTTGCGAATTAAATGAAATTTTATTTTTTGAAATTTTAATTTTACCAAACGAACTACCTATTTTTATTCCAATAAACTGAGAATAAGCTGAAGCAGATGTTATATGATTTGAAATGATTCTTGAATTTTTTTGTAATGAAAGAGTAATTGCACTAACAAGTTGTTTTTCAAAAATATTATTGTTGATGTTATTAAATTCGGAATTACTTCCGGAAATGTTAATTCCATAAGAACCGTATTTTATTGTATTTGAGTCAAATGTATTGTTTGTATCATCATTTCCGCCTGAAAAAATTACAGAGAGATTATCAGAAGTGTTTCCTGTATTAATTCCTGTTAAAATATTTGAAGTAAATTTATTGTAGCAGGCCTCTCCTTGAATTGTAACAACATGTCCGTAATTGTTGTTCAATGCTTTTATCTCAAAGTTTCTGAATTCAATATGGTCAGCACTGTCAAGTGAAATTGTGTAATTTAAAGATTGGCTTGCACTGTATTGAATCAATGGTTTTTGTTGTCCCGAAGATTGAAAAATTATTTTTGAAGTATCTGAGGTACCTTGAATTTCAGGGATTTTGATTTGTTCGTTATAAGTTCCATAGTCAACATTTATATCTACATTACCCGAAATACCTTGGCTTACCAATGAATCAACGGCTTGTGAAAAAGTAGAGAAGTTACCTGATGCACCTATTGAATATGTTCCACTCATTTGAGCAGAAACAGAATTCTGCAAAGCAAAAATGAAGAAAAATATTAGATATGATAAAAAAAATCGCATTTATTAACGTTCTTAGACTTTTGTTAAAAATTGAAATTTACTAAATTTCCCGAAATATGAATTTGTGAATAGAAGTTTTGTTGTTGAAGTCTTTCAGGCTTATTTTTGATTACAACAATTTTTATAATTCCGTGCATTTTACTATTAGAAAAAAGGCTGAAAGTCTTTAATCCCTGAACCAAACGCAACATCATATATAAACAATACTTTATGATGAGATTTATGCCATCAAAATCATTCATTTTACCAAACATAACAATTTTGTAATTATATATAATTATTTTCATACCTTTGAAAAATACTTATTAGAGCTTATTTTAATCTCATAAAAGAACAAAGTATGAAAAGGTTCTTCACAATTGTATTGATTTTAGTTAATTTATTTTTTTTCTCAAAAAATATTTTAGCACAAACAGCTAATAAATCCATAAATAAATCAAGAAGCGATTATGAAAAATTTGTAAATCAACATCCATATTCAAATCATCAGCATTTTTCCAAAAATGAATTAAAAAAAATACCTAAAAAAGATAGACCTGACCTTGCTTGGCAACAGAATTTCTTGATGATACTTGATCCTGCTTTAGGTTATGTTCCTGATAAAAGATTATTGCAAGCTTATAGATATACTGATAGTTTGTTGGCTTTGCAACGACCATTAAGAGGAGCAATTCCGGGGATTACATGGCAGGAGAGAGGACCTGATAATGTTGGAGGAAGAACAAGAGCTTTAATGTTTGACCCAAATGATGTAACTCATAAAAAAGTTTGGGCAGGAGGTGTAACAGGAGGGCTTTGGTATAATAATGATATTTCAAGTTCAACTTCTTCATGGATAAAAGTAAATGACTTTTGGGATAATATTTCTATAACTTGCATTGCTTATGACCCTAATGATTCCCAAACTTTTTATGTTGGTACAGGTGAAGGATTTACTGCTTATTCAACAACTACAACTAGAGGTGCAGGAGTTTGGAAAACAACTAATGGTGGTAGCAATTGGACACAAATATCATCCACTTTAAATTATTTTTATATTAATGATATTAGTGTGAGAGATGAAAGTGGAACAAGCGTTTTATATGTTGCTGTGGACGTTAGATATTATCAGGGCAAATGGCATGGAAGCCAAAACGGATTATATCGTTCAACAAACGGGGGAAGCACATTTACACAGGTTTTGCCCAAAATTAGCGGTTATCCTTATGCTCCCGCAGATATTGAAATAGCAGCTGATAACAGAATATTTATAGGTACAAGAAAAAATCCTTATGGGAAAGGAGGAGGAGTTATCCTTTATTCTGATAATGGAACAACATGGACTGCCGTGAATAACTACAGTAGTATAAGTGGAGTATCACGTGTTGAAATTGCTTGTGCACCTTCAAATGCAAATTATCTTTATGCATTGATAGAAGCTGATGGAAAACTTGCAAAGCTTACTATGTCTTCAAATAAAGGTGCTAATTGGACAGAAGTGAATGAACCAATTGATGCTGATCCCGGAATTCCTAATACGGATTTTACTCGTAATCAGGCTTGGTATGATTTAATTTTGGCAGTTGATCCAAATGATTTTAATACAGTTGTTGCAGGTGGGATTGATTTGCATAAAACAACAAACGGAGGGACTACATGGACGCAAATTTCTCATTGGTGGGGAGGCTACGGAAAACCTTATGTTCATGCTGATCATCATGCTTTGGTTTTTTCTCCTTCTTCATCTTCAATTTTAATAAATGGAAATGATGGAGGTGTTGCATATTCTTCGGATATAAATTTATCAAGTCCTTCTTTTGATGACAGAAATAAAAATTATAATGTAACGCAATTTTATTCATGTGCTTTAAATCCACAATCTGCTTCTGATAATTTTATTGGAGGTACTCAGGATAACGGAACTCAAAAATTCACATCTTCGGGGATAAATTCCACAACAGAAATAACAGGTGGTGATGGTTGTTTTTCTTTTATTGATCAGGATGCACCTAACTATCAAATTTCATCTTATGTTTATAATAATTATAAACTTACTACTAATAATTGGAGTTCATATTCTCAAATATCAACTGATGGGAATACGGGTTCGTTTGTAAATGTTGCTGATTATGATGATAAAGAAAATATCTTATATTCTGCAAGAACAAATAATTCCTTACAAAGAATTTTAAATGTTACTTCTACTCCTGCAACACCCGATACAATTGTAATAAGCTTAGGCTCAATGGCTTCTGCAATTAAAGCGTCAAAATATTCATCAGCAACTACATCAACAATTTTTGTGGGAACAGCTGCAGGAAAACTTTTTAAAATAGAAAATGCACAATCAACATCCCCAACTGTAACTGAAATTACAGGAGCTTTATTTCCTAATGGAAATATTTCTTCAATTGATGTAGGACAGAATGAGAATGAAATACTTGTAACATTTTCTAATTACGGGGTTAATTCGGTTTGGGAAACTACAAACGGTGGAACTACATGGGACAACAAAGAAGGTAACTTAGCTGATATGCCTATCAGATGGTGTATTTATTATCCTGATAACACCGATTGGGTAATGCTTGCAACAGAAGTAGGTGTTTGGTCAACAAATAATTTAAGTGTTGCTTCACCCGACTGGCAACCAACAAATGGTGGTTTGTCGCACGTAAGAAGCGATATGTTGCAGTACCGTGGCTCGGATAAAACTTTCCTTGTAGCTACTCATGGTAGAGGAATGTTTACTACTTCTATATCATCAACTTCTCTAATTGCAGATTTTATTGCCGATTCAGTTTGTTTTGGTGATTCAGTAAGTTTTGTAGATGTTTCGGTTAGCAGTAATCCAATTGATAGTGTGTGCTGGGATATCGATAGCAATGCTTTGTTTAATGATAAAAAATCTAACTCATTTAAATATTTCTTTTCTAAAGTTGATACTTTTAGTATTGGTATGAAAGTGTTTTCAGCAGGGAATACTGATAGTATTTATAAAAAAATAATTATTTATCCTGTAGCTGTTTCAGGATTTACTATTTCTGATACTATTGTATGCCCCGGTGATACAATTCAATTGACAAATTCTACAACTATTAGTTCCGGCAATACTCTAAATTATAAATGGAGTTTTGGAGATGGAAATATTGCCACAGCAAAAGATACTGAGCATTTTTATACATTTTTAAAAACATATAATGTTAAGCTTGTTGCAACATCAATAAATGGCTGTAAAGATTCAATTACAAAAAACGTTAAAGTAACCTCCAACTTAGTTGCGAATTTTACTATCAATGATTCTGTACAATGTTTTAAAAATAATAGTTTTGTGTTTGCTGATGCTTCTTACTCTTGTGCTTCAATTGATAGTATAATTTGGGATACAGATAATGACGCTATGTTTGATGATACATCAGGAAGTTCTTTTATTTTCGTTTTTTCTACAACAGGAACATTTAAAATTGGAATGAAAGTATTTGCATCAGGAGATTCTGACCAACTATATCGCAATGTTTATGTTTATCCCAATCCTATTACAGATTTTTCTGTAAATACTTTGATACAGCCACTTTTCTCAAATAATTTTGTTTTTACTAATAATTCAAATGTTAGTTCTCCTGATATTTTGACTTACTTGTGGGATTTTGATGATGGAAATACCTCCACTGCAAAAGACACAAATTATTCTTATTCATCAGCAGGGAATTATGATGTTTTGTTAATTGCTACTACAAATAATGCTTGTGTTGATAGTGCTGTTAAAAATGTACAAGTATATTCTACAAATCTTGTTGCTAATTATATTGCCGATACAGTTTGTTTTGGTGATTCAACATCTTTCATTGAGAATTCTTATAGCAGTATGAACATTCTTTCTTACAAATGGGCATTTGACAATGACAGTATTTTTAATGATGCAATTGGTGATACAAGTTTTAAACATTATTTTGATTCGGCAGGAGTTTATACTATTGGATTAGAAGTTAGAACGGCAAATGATACAAGTAAAATATTCAAAAAAGTTGTGGTTGGAGCAATTCCTGTTGCAGGATTTACAGTAAATAATAACACACAGCCATTACCAAGTAATAATTTTGTTTTCACAAATGCTTCAACTTTGAAATATGGAATTTTAAATTATCAATGGGAATTTGGAGATAATGATACTGCATTATCAAAAAATCCTACTCATTCATACTCAAGTGTTGGTAATTATACCGTAAAATTATTTGCAATTTCAGATTTAGGATGCATTGATTCAGCAACAGCAACAATGATTGTTAATCCGGGTGGAATGTCTGTTAATGCTGCATTTACAGCTAATAATACTTGCTTTGGTGATTCTACGAAATTGGAATATAATTCTACCGTTACATCTGATAAAATAACTAATGTGATGTGGGATTATGGCGATGGTAATAATTCAATAATTAAAAAAGATCATAAACATTATTATACAAGCGTTGGAAATTATAATATTGTTTTAATTGTATTAACAAAAGCAGGTCTTACTGATACAGCTTCTCAAAGCATAGATGTTTTCCCAAGTCCAAAAATAAATCTAATATTTGACGGAGACACAATTTTATATAAAGGTCAAAGTGTGAATGTTAGTGTCTCAAACTTATTCGATAGTTTATTATGGTCAACAGGAGAAACTTCTCAAATAATTGAAATATCAGATGAAGGTATTTATTCTGTTCGAGTAGTCAATAGTAATAATTGTGATGATGAAACTTCATTTAAAGTAACTGTAAAAACTGTAAAAAGATTCAAAGCAGTAGATGTTTTTACTCCTAATGGAGATGGAATAAACGACAGATGGATTATTGAAGATATCGATGCTTACAAGCCTTGTAAGTTAACCATTTATAACCGTTATGGGGACGTTTTGTATTCTACAAATGATTATAAAAATGATTGGAATGGAAAGTATGATGGGGAATTACTAAGAGAAGGAGCATATTATTATATTTTGGAAACAAATGATGATAGGATTATTAAAGGTTCTATTAGTATTGTTTATTAGTTTATTTGTTTATTTGGAATTTGACTGCCTACTGTTGACTGCGGACTGGAGACTGATTTGTTTATATTTTCTCGCAAAGACGCAAAGAACGCAAAGAAGAATTGTTTATTTGGTAATTTGTTTATTTGTTTCAATAGTCATTTAGTGGTCATTTGCTTCGCTGTCATTTAATTGTCATTAAGTTGTTTATTCGGTGATTTGTTTATTTGTTTCAATAGTCATTTAGTGGTCATTTGCTTCGCTGTCATTTAATTGTCATTAAGTTGTTTATTTGGTGATTTGTTGATTCGTTTATTCGTAACACATAACTTTTAGTTTTTAACTCTAAGTACTTCTTTTTGTTTATTTGAAAGCACCAACATACCGTCATTGCGAAGGAAGTATGACTGAAGCAATCGGATGAATAAGAGTAGGATGCTTTTTTGACTACCTCTGCTAAAAAGCCCGAGATTGTCGCGGTCGTACCTCTCTCACAATGATGACTTTATGGGTTGTTGTTGTAAGAATTGTTTATTTGTTTATTTATTTGGAATTTGACTGCCTACTGTTGACTGCGAACTGCCGACTGATTTGTTTATATTTTCTCGCAAAGACGCCCCGATACAGTCATTCTTCCTTATGGGGCAAGCAAAGAACGCAAAGAAGAATTGTTTAATTGTTTATTTGTTTAAACGCAGAGTCGCAGAGTTGCAGAGGAAAAAGTAACAAAAAAAAGTCAACCCTATTCAGGCAAGCACATCCTGCATCCTGCATCTTGCATCCTGCATCTTGCATCCTGCATC
>JAYEOP010000276.1 GCA_034723125.1 Bacteroidota bacterium
AAATTTTCACCATTTACAGCACCCAAACAAACAATTTAAAAAAAATCTACATTTTTCCGTTACCTTTTCACTTTTAATTGTACTAATAAATAATTGAACAATTTTTTTATGGATTTTATTTTACGTATTTTTGAATAATATTTCTATTTAGCATATATAAATGAAAAAACTATTAATCATATTTTTTTTGATAACTGTTTCGTTAAATTCTTACGCACAATTAGAGGCTAAAAATTGGTATTTTGGATACAATGCTGGTTTGAGATTTAATGATACCACTTCTTCCGCATTAACAAACAGTTCTATGAGTACTTATGAAGGATGTGCAACGATTTCAAGTAGTTTAGGAAATATTTTATTTTATACTGATGGGCAAACTGTATATGATAAAAATCATACTATTATGCACAATGGGAGTAACTTGAATGGTCATTGGCATTCTACTCAATCAGGTGTAATTGTGCCACATCCTGTTAATAAGTATTTATATTACATATTTACTGTTGATTATGAAGGGGGGTCAAATGGTTTTTGTTACTCAATTGTAGATATGACTAGGAAAAATGGTCTTGGATCTATTATATCTAAGAACAACTTATTGTTTAAAAATAATGTTGAAAAAATAACCTCTGTAAAGCATTCAGATAATAAAAGCATATGGGTAATTGCCCCATTAAAAGGATCTGATACTTTTTTTGTATATAAAATTAGTAAAAACGGCTTTGATACTAATCCAATTATTTCAAAAACAGGATATGAACTTAATTTATATAATAGTTCATATATTGGATCTGCTGGTTATATGAAAGTATCCCCAAGTGGACAAATAATTGCATTCTGTGCACCATTAAAAAATGAAGTTGTGCTTTTTAAATTTAATCCATCTATTGGAAAAGTAAACAATAAAATTATATTAAATCTTTCATCAAATTATGGATTTCAACCTTATGGAATAGAATTTTCTAAAACTGGCAAGTATTTATATGTTTCAAGCACAAGTAATGATGAAATTATACAAGTCTGTTTATCAATGTTTGATTCTAGCTTTATAACAAATTCAAAAAAAAATATAAATCCACCCTGCTCCTTTTCAAATAACTATTCACCTGGTGCATTACAATTAGGTATTGATGGTAAAATCTATGTTGCACAGTATAATTCGGAATATTTAGGAGTTATTAGTTTTCCAGATTCTATTGGAATATCCTGTCAATTTAAAAAAAATGGTATTTATTTAAATGGTAAGATGTCTGCGTTTGGTCTTCCAACTTTCATCCAATCCTACTTTTTCATTCCTGATTTTGACGTAAAAAATACCTGCTTTGGAGATACTTCTAAATTTCTTATTTCAGATACTTCGCATATAGATTCAGTACTTTGGTGTTTTGGGGATAGTATTTCAATAACAAACAATTATTCAAACTTAATGGAGCCAGGGCATGTGTTTTTAGATACAGGGCTTTATAATGTTAGTGTAGTTCTTTGGCATGATACGGCAGCCACTGATACCTTAACCCGTGAAATTCGCATTAGTCCTTATCCAACAGCAGATTTTTATATCAATGATACTATCCAATGTCTTAATGGTAATCATTTTTTATTTTCAGACAGTTCGGGTATTGTTGCGGGTAACTTTAGCTGGGAGTGGGATTTTGGTGATAGTAATAATTTATACATCCAAAACCCTGCACACAGTTATACTTTTAATGATACCTTTGATGTAAAATTAACTGTACTTTCAGATTATGGCTGTTCAGCATCAAAAACTAAAACAGTTTTTGTAAATCCTTCCCCAACTGCTAAAATATCATCATCAGATACAGCTCAATGCTTTGGCCAAAACAACTTTAGCTTTTTTAATCCACAGGATTCATTAAATCCGGCAGGTTCAAAAACATGGCATTTCGGAGACGGCAACACATCCAACCTTGACACGGCTGTTTATTCTTATTTAATTGCCGATACTTTTAATGTTACCCTAATTGAAGAAACAAATCATGGTTGTAGGGACACAGCAACAAAAAATATTATTGTGCATCCAAGTCCTGTTACAGAGTTTTCGGTTAATGATTCCGTTCAATGTTTTAATGAAAATAATTTTCAATTTACAAACCTAACAGCTTTTCAAAACCTGTTAGGTTTAAACTACAGCTGGGATTTTGGTAACGCCTCAACTTCAACTGATTCCAACGGACAAATGAAATATTCAAGCTTTGATACTTTTGATGTTAGTCTTGTTGCTACTTCAACTCTTGGTTGTAAAGATTCAATTACAAAACAAGTTGTAATCCTTGAATCACCAAAAGCAGATTTTTCTGTAAATGATAGTTCGCAGTGTTTTAGTACTAATTACTTTCAATTTTTCAACCTAACAGGATTTAACCAAGCTGTTAGCTTAAGTTATTTTTGGGATTTTGGTAACGATTCAAGCTCAACGGATTCTAACGGACAAATGACCTATTCAAAATTTGATACTTTTTCAGTTCAACTTATTTCAACCTCAAATCTCGGATGTGCTGATACGGCAACAAAATCAATTTTTGTAAACCAAAATCCAAAAGCGGATTTTTCTGTAAACGATAGAGTTCAGTGCTTGAACGAAAATAGCTTTGAGTTTTTCAACCTAACAGCTTTTCAAAACCTGTTAGGTTTAAACTACAACTGGGATTTCGGTAACGGAACAACTTCAACGAATTCCAACGAACAAATGAAATATTCAAGCTTTGATACTTTTGATGTTAAGCTTGTTGCTACTTCAACTCTTGGTTGTAAAGATTCAATCACAAAACAAGTTGTAGTTCTTGAATCACCAAAAGCAGATTTTTCTGTAAATGACAGTTCGCAGTGTTTTAATGAAAACAGTTTTCAATTTACAAACCTAACAGCATTTCAAAACCTGTTAGGTTTAAACTACAGCTGGGATTTTGGTAACGCTTCAACTTCAA
>JAYEOP010000277.1 GCA_034723125.1 Bacteroidota bacterium
TAATACGTAGGTAATTTGAAAAATGAGGGTAAACTATTTGCCATTTTATTAAAAATAAGTTATTTAAATTCAACTTCAAAGTTAGGAATTATAAGTTGAATAATTCTTATTGAGGGATTATTATTGAGTAATATTCAGAATTTCTAAATTACTTTTTTAACAATTTATTGTAGTATTTTTGCATTTTTAAAAATACTTTATGAAATTTTTAATTGACATAGGACATCCTGCACACGTTCATCTTTTTAAGCATTTTTCTTGGGAAATGGAAAAACGTGGTCATAGCATTTTTTTTACAACAAGAGAAAAAGAATGTACAATTGAATTGTTGGAACACTATGGTTTCCATTATTATAATTTTGGAAAAACATATAAAAATTTAGTAGGGAAAATATTCGGTATTATCCATTTTTCTCTACTTCTTTTATTTTATGCCATTAAAAATAAACCGGATATTTATTTAAGCCATAGTGCAATTTATCCTTCAATTGTTTCATGGATTTTACGTAAACCACATTTTGCAATTGAAGACACAGGGAACATGGAGCAGGTACGTTTTGCTCAAAAACTTAAATCAATATTTTTAACATCAACATCATTTAAAACAAAGTTAAGTGAAAATCAAGTTTACTACAAAGGTTATCATGAGCTTGCTTATTTGCACCCAAATAATTTTAAAGCAGACAAAAATATCAAGAAAGAACTCGGGTTAAAAGATGACGAAAAATATGTTCTTGTTCGTTTTGTTTCATGGAATGCCAGTGATGATATAGGACAAAAAGGTTTTAGTGTTGACTTTAAAGAAAAATTTGTAAATGAAATTTTAAAACATGCAAGAGTTTTTATCTCAGCAGAGGGAAAATTGGAAAAAAGTTTAAAAAAATATCGCTTAAATATCCCCGCTCATAAAATGCATGATGTTATAGCAAGTGCTTCTTTATTTGTTGGTGAAGGAGCAACAATGGCAGCAGAATCAGCAGTACTGGGTATTCCTGCAATTCATGTTAATACAAAAAGAGCAGATTATTGTAAAGAGTTAGAACAACAATATAATTTATTGTTCATCTTTAAAAACAATCAAGGAGTTATTGAGAAAGCAATGGAATTATTAAACACAAAAGATGTTAAAAATATTTGGAAAGAAAAAAAAGAAAAAATGCTTTCTGAAAAAATTGATGTTACAAAATTCTTTTGTTGGTTTGCTGAAAATTACCCCGAGAGTTTAAAAATAATGAAAAGTAATCCTGAATATCAGGATAGGTTTTTACTAAGCTGAGTTTTTTGCAAAATTACTTTTAATCAAACAATATTTTTCAAAAAAATATACCTTTGTAACATCTTATACTAATTAAAATATTAATTTATGCCAACATTATCAAATAAAGCTAACTTAATGCCTGCATCACCAATCAGAAAATTGGTACCTTTTGCAGAGGCAACACAAAAAAAAGGTGTTAAAATTTATCATCTTAATATTGGACAGCCTGACATTGAAACACCAAAAGAATATTGGGATGCTATAAAAAATTATGATTCAAAAGTACTGGCTTACTCTCATTCTGCAGGAAATGAATCTTACAGAAAAAGATTATCGGAATATTACAAAACCTATGGAATTAATGTTAATTCCGATGAAATCATTGTTACAAATGGAGGCTCAGAAGCAATACTTTTTGCAATGTACTCATGTTTTAATCCCGGAGATGAAATAATTATTCCTGAACCTTTTTATACAAATTATAATGGTTTTGCAATAACAGCAGGAATTACAATTAAACCGGTTACTTCGTTTATCAAAGATGGATTTGCACTTCCACCTATTGATGAATTTGAGAAACTTATTGGTCCTAAAACCAAAGGAATTATGATTTGTAATCCTAACAATCCTACAGGTTATCTTTATTCCAATGAAGAATTAGAACAACTAAGAAAAATCGTTTTAAAGCACGACCTCTTTCTTTTTTCTGATGAAGTTTATCGTGAAATGGTTTATGATGGAAAAGAGCATACTTCAATTCTCACTCTTGAAGGATTAGAAGAAAACGCTGTTGTTTTAGATTCTATTTCTAAGAGATATAGTGCATGTGGAGCACGAGTGGGAGCAATTGTTAGTAAAAACAAAAAAGTCATGGATTCCTCATTGCGATTGGGTCAATCGCGACTTTGCCCACCAACACTTGAACAAGCAGGTGCAGAAGCAGCTATTGATGTTCCTGATGAATATTTTGATGGTGTTATGAAAGAGTATGTTTCGAGGAGAGACCTGTTAGTAAAAGCTTTAAACAAAATGGAGGGAGTTATTTGTCCTAATCCCGGGGGTGCATTTTATACAACTGTAAAATTACCTATTGATGATTCTGAAAAATTCTGTCAATGGATACTTGAATCCTTTGAACACAAAGGACAAACAGTTATGATGGCACCAGCTCCCGGTTTTTATGCAAGCAAAGGACTTGGGAAACAAGAAGTTCGAATCGCTTATGTTTTAAACAAAAAAGAACTTATAAATGCTATGGAATGCCTTGAAGAAGCACTTAAGGTTTATCCTTGGAGGAAATAGGGAATAGCACTTTAAATAGTATCTCTAAGAAAACTCTGCAAAATTTCATTATGTCGTATTTATTAATAATGAATATTGACCACGTTCGCTGTAGCTTTAGCGGTTGCGAAACAAAAAATAAAGAATTTTGAAGTAAAAAGATAAGGCTGAGCAATTTTTGTGGTCAGCAAATTTCATTATTCATAATTTCTTGTTCAATATTCGATATTTTCGCGACAATATATATGCTGAGCGGTCATAAACTGCGTTTTGCCATATTGTGTAAACGAATAATAATCAATACGTTAAACGTAGTGCCAAAGTTCAAATTATGACCAGTCGAACTATAGTTTTCGTTAAGTCAGATGTTCTGAATTTAGGAATAAATTATGGTTTATTAAC
>JAYEOP010000278.1:0-3057 GCA_034723125.1 Bacteroidota bacterium
GGACTCAATAACAAAAAAATAAATATCCGGTATTATTGAAATTAATTAAAACTTCATTATTCAAAATTCCTTGTTTCGCAACCGCTAAAGCTACAGCGAACGTGGTCAATATTCATTATTAAAAGGAGGTTCTATAAATACATTCGCCTGCCTATTTCGGCAGACAGGCATTAAGATTTCCAGAGTTTTTTATAGACAATGAAAAAATAATCTTAATTTGTTTTTTACACCCAAACAATATTTCGTATCTTAGCGGAAATTCAAAAATGTCGTTTGGCAGGTATTTTGCCAAAATTTATGATAAAAAAAATTGAAATTATGAAAAAGTTCTTGATTATTGTTATAAGCTTACTTTTTTTTGTTAATCTCGGATTCAGTCAACACGTGGGTGATGGAGGCAAAACTTATTATGATAAAAACAAAACAAAACTTAAGGAAGTATATAATTACAAAGAAGTAAATGTTTTTAGTGCCACAGGAGATCATTCAATAGTTGAAGTAATAAAGAAAAAACACGGTCCTTATTTTTATTATTATGAAAGCGGAAAAATAAAAATATCAGGTAATTATAAAAATGATGAAAAACATGGAGAATGGAAATACTTTAATGCTGAAGGAAGTTTAATAAAAACCGAAGAATACGAAAAAGGAAAACTCATTAATTCAAAACGCCCTGAATAACTTCATTCAACTAAAACATTTTTAAACTGTTCATAAGTTGAAAATATTAATAATCAGATTTAGTTCCATTGGGGATATTGTTCTTACAACTCCCGTAATCAGAGGATTAAAAAAACAATTAAAAAAATCTGAAATACACTTTATTACAAAATCTGCTTACACATCTATTTTAGAAAATAACCCTTACATTGACAAGGTTTATAGTTTTACAAACTCACTCTCTGAAATAATTCCTCATTTAAAGAAAGAAAATTACGATTACATAATCGACCTTCACAAAAATATAAGGTCGCTTAGCCTTAGATGGAAATTAAAAACAAAATCATTTTCATTCAATAAACTGAATTTCCAAAAATGGTTGCTCGTTAATTTTAAAATCAATAAATTACCTGATATTCACATTGTTGACCGCTATTTGAAAGCTACCGAAAGCTTAGGAGTTAAAAACGATGGTTTAGGATTAGATTATTTTATTCCTAAAAATGCAGAAATTGAAGGCAAAAAAATAATTGAAAAAATAAAAAAAGATTATTTAGTTATTGTTTTAGGTGGAAAGTTTTTTACAAAAAAACTCTCTGTTGAGAAAATTATAAATATTGGGCAAAAGGTCAACAGAGCAATAGTTATTTTGGGAGGAAAAGATGAAATTGAAGAAGCCAAAAGAATAGAAAAAAAGCTTGCGGTAACAAATTTGTGTGGAACTATTGATTTAAATACCTCAGCATTTATTGTAAAAAATGCTACAAAGATTTTAACAAATGACACAGGTTTAATGCACATTGCCGCTACATTCAACAAAGAAATTATTTCTGTTTGGGGAAACACAATTCCTGAATTTGGTATGTTCCCATATTTTAACAAAGACACGCCAAAAACTAACTCACACATTATTGAAGTTAAGAACTTAAAATGCCGTCCTTGCTCAAAATTGGGTTACAAAAAAAAATGCCCCGAAGGGCATTTTAAATGTATAAATAAGATAGATGAAAAGAAGATACTTCAAATTATCAATCAATAATTAGTGGCTATAAGAAAAACGTATGTTTTTGACTGTTAGAATATTATGTGTATTCTGTCGTTTGAATCTAATGTCATAAATTAGTCATTTGATTGTCATTAAGTTACAAAACCCAATGACAGCTTGGCTAAATGACTATTAATGACAATTGAATGACTTTTACATTCACATCCATATTATTAATTCAAAGCCCAAGTATAATGAGTAATACAAAGTTTTCTTAGTGCCACTAATTATTATTCCTTTTTCTTATCATCATCCTTTTTTTTCTTTGGCTCATTATACTTAGTAGAAGGTGCCATAGATTGTGAAATAGAACTTCTCATTTCCGTATCAGAATCAATGTTTTTATATTTCATATAATCCATAATTCCAAGATTTCCGTCTTTAAAAGCATGAGCCATAGCAAGCGGTACCTGAGCTTCAGCTTCAATTACCTTAACTTTCGCTTCTTGGGCTTTAGCTTTTTGTTCTTGTTCATCTGCAACAGCCATAGCACGTTTTTCTTCAGCTTTTGCCTGTGCAATTTGCTTGTCAGCTTCAGCTTGGTCAGCTTGTAATACAGCACCAATATTTTTACCAACATCAATATCTGCAATATCAATAGATAAAATTTCGAATGCTGTACCCGAATCAAGACCTCTTTGAAGAACAAGTTTTGAAATATTATCAGGATTTTCAAGAACCGCTTTATGGTTTTGTGATGAACCGATAGAAGATACTATACCTTCACCTACACGTGCTAATATTGTTTCTTCACCTGCACCACCAACAAGCTGGTTGATATTTGCTCTAACAGTAACTCTTGCTTTTGCAATAAGTTGAATACCATCTTTAGCCATTGCGGCAATAGGTTTTGTATCAATAACACGAGGATTAACAGAAAGTTGTACCGCTTCAAAAACATCTCTTCCTGCAAGATCAATAGCAGTAGCTAATTGGAAACCAAGGTTAATATTTGCTTTATCTGCCGATATCAATGCTTTAATAACATTATCTACATTACCTCCTGCAAGATAATGAGTTTCTACTTCATTAATTGTAACTTTTAGTCCTGCTTTTGTTGAAGTAATCATAGCATTTACAATAATAGATGGAGGTACCTTACGTATCCTCATTAAAATAAGTTGTAAAATACTAACTTTTACTCCTGAAAAAACAGCAGTTATCCATAAATTTACTGGGATAAAATATAAAAATAGCATTATAAATAGCAGTATCGCAACAACTGCAACAACAATTCCTAACATTGACATAATTTTTCGTTTTTAAGTTTGAATAAATTTTTTCGCAAAAATAAGTATTTATTTAAAAAATCAGGAGTTTTGTAATTGGAAATTTCAAAAATAATCAATATA
>JAYEOP010000278.1:3157-12354 GCA_034723125.1 Bacteroidota bacterium
ACTCACTTACAAATCGGAAATGAAATAAAAAATGTTGTTCCTTTATCTTTTTTGGTTTCAAACCAAATTTCTCCCTTAGCATTTTTAATTATCCCTGAAACAATAGCAAGTCCCAGCCCCATTCCTGAGCTTTTTGTACTGAAATTTGGAATAAATATTTTATTATGAATATCATCAGGGATACCACTTCCATTATCCGTTATTGAAATAATAATATTGTCGTTTTCTTTATGAGTAATTATTTTAATAAGTCCTTCCCTTTCAGGTGGAATTGCATGAATTGCATTTTTAATAATATTATTTAATCCTCTTAAAAGCTGATCTTTATCTGCAAGTATAGCAGTATTTTTAGTGCCAAGTACTGTTTTAAAAGTAATATTTCCATCATCTATAAAAAGGTCTGAAACATCATTAATGGTATCTTCCAAAATCATTTTTTTATTTTCAGAATATGGCATACGTGCAAATTGTGAAAATTCTGTAGCTATTTGAGAAAGATTATCAATACGATTTATAATAATTTTTGTCGTTTTATCAAATCGCTCATCAATATCCGGTTTGTTTTCCTTCCAAGCTTTTAGTAATTGCTGGATATTAAGTTTCATAGGTGTAAGTGGATTTTTTATTTCATGTGCTACCTGCCTTGCCATTTCTCTCCACGCTGATTCTCTCTCACTTCTTGCCAATGCTTTTGCACTTTCTTCAACTTTTGTAATCATTTGGTTGTACTCATTTATCAGAATACCTATTTCATCATTACTGTTCCATTTTATTTTTTTATTTACTTTTCCAAATTGTATTTCACGTAAGTGTGTTTTTATAATCTCCAGCGGTTCTGTAAATGTATTTGCAATAGCAAAAGAAATTAGAAGAATAAGTAGGAAAAGAAAAACATAAATATTTACAGCAGAAACAATTAGTGAGGAAATTTCTTGTTTAAGTTTCCTTTCTTTTGCAAGATATGGAAGATTTACAAAATAATTTATCTGATTTTCATTGTCCCTTATCATTGAATAAGCTGATAAATAATTAATTTTTCCTCCTATCTTTTCATCCTGAATTAGCTGTGAAAACTGCTTTATCCTGAGAGTATAAAAAGCTTCAGCATCCATTTTTCGGGAAATAATTTTGCGTTCATACATCGGCATTTGTGATGAAGTAATTAAATTTCCTTCTGTGTCAAAGATATTAATATCCGACTTGAAAAGATGAGCAAGATTTTTCACTTTTGCATATAATTCTTCCCTGTCAAGTTGATTAATTTGATAGGTATTTTGTTTGAAATATGAATCTAAGTCGATAGTAATGGATTTTATTTCTTCCAAAAGTTTCTCCCTAGCATTCTCTTTGGAATTTTTCTTTATATAATTAATTATTGAGAAACCTGTTAAACCAAGTGCAATTAATAATGAAATAAGTATAGTTAATTGAATTTTAGATTTAAAAGTTAAATTAATAAATGAGAAAAAATCTTTCCAAAAAACAAATGTTAAGTACTTGTTTGATTTATTAAAAAAATCAACTTTTGACAAAGAAATTCCTATTGATAATATTATTGTAGAAAAAATAAAAAGGACTGAAAATAAGGATAAAAAGCTAAATATATTGTTTGCCTCTTTACTCATTATAATTGATATTTCATCACTAAGCTTAAATTTAAGGTGCTCATATTTGTTTTTATTAAAAAATAAATATTGAGATTTTTCATCATTTTGTAATACAAGCGGATACGAATATTTTCCCTTTTGATTTACAAGATTATTGTTTTTGTAAATTGCATACGAATACTCTTTTAAAACATCATTCCTTCTAATATTTTTTTCAATTAATAATTCGGGATATACACTTTCTTCAAGAAATGGCTTCTGCTTGAGTTCTATAAGCAACTGCCCTAATATTATTTGATTCTTTTTGATTTCTAAATGCACCAAATACTCGGGTGCTGCATCATAATTATTTATAAAAAATACTCTATTTACCGAATCAACCAACATTGCTGATTTTTTTACCTCAGCATACTTTTTTAATGGGCTAAATTTATGTGCCTTTAACATATTTCCAATTGGTGAATAAGTATGAATATCAACATCGTACCTACTGTAATAACCCGTAAAGTAAAGTTTTGTTAATCGTTGTTTAAGTGATTTTTTTGAAATAAACGGATTTAAATAATAGCTTTTAATAAAATTATCTTGCTTTATTTTTTTAATAATCTTATTAAGCACTAGTTCACCACTAATGTCCCTGTTTGTAACCAATGTATTTGCTAAAAGCATACGATTTTCGTGCTCTTTTACCTTAGTTGCATTTATTATCTGATGTGCCGAAAACACTGATGCCACCATAATAAAAAAAATTAGTGCCGATAAGTTTGGTTTTCCTTTTGTTTTATAAAAAAAACAGAAAATAATTACAAGCAAAGGAAATGTTATATGCAGATAGCTAAATACGTAATGATTATGAAAAATAAAAGAAAATATGACAGCAGGAATAATTCCAATAATCAACCAATATTGTATTGATAATTTGGTTTTATTTATTTTGTCAAATAAAAATAGTGCTAATTTGATATAAGCCGATAAAAGTAGAAAGATTATTATAAAAGATATTAAACTATAAAAATTGAAACTAAAAAAATCGTTCATATCAAGAACAATATTTGAATCGGTAACAAGACTAAAAATTATAATTGAAATACTAAAAGCTGATAAAATTAGTATTGAAAAAATAATTATTCCATAAATAATCAAAAAAACCGGGCTATTTTTTATTTTAAAAATTCTTTTCTGCGTAAAAAGAAAAACTAACCAATTAAGAAAAAAAACAGAAATAAACATTCCTCCTAATGAAGAAAAAAGATTGGAACTTGCATAAACCTCTGGACTGAATAACTTAAGATTAAAAATAAAATCTGGATAATCAAAGATTTTCCAGAAAATAACTACAACAACTAATGATAACAGATAAAAAACAAATCCACTTTTTATCATTCCTTCTTTGATAAGAAAACTTATTCTTGTGTGAATAAATAAAAATATTAAAATTAACCCCAAAAAGAAAATATATAAAAATATTTTAAAATGGCGAGATTCCTTTGATGCTATTTTAAAAAGTTCATCTCCGTTGTTGCTATAAATTGGTGTAGTGCCGACTTTATTATCAAAATTCAATTCAAATTGGTCGGAATGATTACAAAAATAAAAATCATTCTTTAAATAATTGTTTTCTAAAGGATAATCCGATTGAATAGGAATTAGTGCAATTACAGTAAAGGATTCTTTGCTATTGTTTAGCTGAAGATAATAACCATTTGCTAATTTTTGAATTCGGGTTTTTAAATTTTCATTAATTTTTCGTACGGGAAGTACTTTATTTGATGTCCATGCCAATAAATTCCCTTTTGAATAAGCATATAAAAAAATATGATGCTCATTTGAAAGTTCAATATATTTTTCAAAATCATTAAAAATATTCTCAATTTCAATATCACTAAACTCCTTTACAGCTTGATATGCAAGCTTCTCTTTTTTATATATTTCCTTTTGTATTTTCTTAGTTTCTAAATTACTACTAAAATTCACATTAGCTTGCTTGGTGTTAATTTCTCCTAAATAACCTATAATGATTATCACAATTCCAACATATAATAGTTTGTATTTTTTAAAATATATTTTTTTCAAATCCGTAATTTAGAATTAGTTTGATTTACAAATTTGCACTTTTAATTTAGAATACACAACAATTATTTGACATTGTTCTACTTGTTTGTAAATTTTGCTTCTATGTTGATTTGTATGGGTAAAAAAAATTAAAGCCACAGATTCACAGATTAAAATTAATTTATATGCAATATTCTAATAAGATATATGCAGAGCTGTCATAAATTGCGTTTTACTATAGCGTGTAAACGAATAATAATAAATACGTTAAACATAGTACCAAAGCTCAAATTATGACCACTCGAAGTATATGTCCTTTAGTACAGATATATCTGGATTTGGCGAAAATTCTGCATATCCTCCGCTCATCCTTTTGTCCCATAGATGAGGATGCCATCACACTCAGGGAGTTGGGTTTTCCCCTTTAGGGAAGGGGTATAGGTAGGCAAATAATGAGTTTCCTTATAAGCATTAATTACAAAAAAAGTAATTTCTTAATCTGTGAATCTGTGGCAAATTTGATTACCCACAGTATTTGACATAGAACCTTTCTAAACAGTAAAAGAAAATTCATTTTAGGATAAGAAGCTTTTGATTTCTTACTTTTGCACTAATAAAAAACTTCTATTCTCATGAAAAAACTTTCAAACTTCATTTTTTCATTTCAGCTATCGGGTATTTTACTAATGGTGTTAATTGTATTTTCTGCCATGGCAACATTTATCGAAAATGATTATGGCACTACTACCGCAAAAGCAATTATTTACAATTCAACTTGGTTTGAAATACTTTTATTGCTACTTGCGATTAATATTTTAGGAAGTATTTTTAAATATAAATTATTCAGAAAAGCAAAAATCGGAAGTTTCATTTTTCATCTTTCCTTTGTAATAATGATCATAGGTGCAGGATTTACAAAACATTTTGGTTACACAGGAAATATGCGAATTCGTGAGGGCAAAGCCTCTAATATTGTTCAAACACATTCTTCTTACTTAAAATTCAGTGTGAAAGATGCAAGCGATAGTGTTTTTGCAAAAAAGAAAATTTTATTATCGGGATTAACAAATAATAGATTTTCAAAAAAAGTAAAAATTAACGATAAAAAATTAAAGTTCAAAACTAGAAAATACATCCCCAATGCTTTCCAAGAAGTGGTTGAGGATAAAAATGGAGATTTGATTGTTGAATTAGCTTATCTTGTTGGAAAAAATAAGGGAGAATATTTGTATTTAGAAAATAATAAAACAACAAAATTCAATAGTGTAAAAATCGGCTTAAACAATATTAATTCCAACAACACAATTGATTTTAAATACAAAAATGGAATTCTTACTTTTATTTGCAAGGATAGTGTTTCTTTTTTTAATATGAATAACGGTAACACAGAAACAATTGCCCCTGATGAATTATTCATAATGAGAAAAAACATTGTTTACAGAATCAAAAATTTAAGTTTGGTTTTGAGCAATATTTACCCCAAAGCAAAAATCCAATATTTACCTTCTCAAAAGGCTTTTGCAAACAGTAAAGAAATTCTAATCGTTGAAGCAAATTACAATGGAAAGAAAAGAAATTTTAATGTTGTTGTGGGAGAAAATTTAAAAAATACATCTGCAAAAAATAAAATTGATGACATAAATATTTCTATTTCCTATAGTCCCTTAAAAATAAAGCTCCCTTTTTCTTTATATCTTGAAGATTTTATTTTATCAAGATACTCAGGCTCAAATTCGCCATCTTCTTATCAAAGCAATGTTATTTTAATTGATGAAAACAATAATACAAAAAAGGATTATAAAATATTCATGAACAATGTGTTATCCTACAAAGGATTTCGTTTTTTCCAATCTTCCTACGATCAAGATGAAAAAGGAACAGTACTTTCGGTTAATCACGATATTTGGGGAACATCGATTTCTTATTTAAGTTATTTTTTATTGACGTTGGGTATGATTCTATCACTTTTCAATAAAAATAGTCGTTTTGCATTACTGTTAAGAGCATCCAAAAAAATCAGAAAAAGCAGAGAATTATTAATTTTAGTTGCAATAGCATCATTATTTTTTATTCCTTCAAAAACAGCAAATGCTCAAGATTCAATTTCACAAAAACATCTAATAAAAGTTGAGCACGCACATGAATTTGGCAAATTGCTTGTCTTAGATCAATCAAACAGAATACAATCAGTAAGTACATTATCGTCAAAAATTTTACGAAAACTTAGCAGAAAAACCAAGTTTAAAGAATTAATTCCCGAGCAAGTAATTCTCGGAATGTTATCCGACCCTTTTTATTGGCAGGATGTAAAAATCATAAAAATATCAAATCCCGAATTAAAGAAAATCCTAAACTCTAAAGATAATTTTGTTTCCTTTAACGATATTGTTGACTACAAAAATCAAGATTACAAAATAAGCAAATATTTAACTAAAGCACTGAAAAAGAAATCATCCGAGAGAAATAAATTTGATAAAGAAGTTGTGAAAATAGATGAAAAGATAAATATTTGTTACATGCTTTTTACAGCTTCAATAATGCAAATCTTTCCGGTAAAAAGCGGTTCTTCAACAAATTGGATTTCAATTCAGGATGCTAAAGAATTAAATACCAAAGATTCAATTTTTATCAGCAGAGTTTTTCAAAAATATTTGACTTTTGTTAAAATAAAAAATTGGGATAAAGCAAATATTGTTTTAAAAGAAATTAAAAATTATCAAAAAGAGATTGGAGGAGATTCTATTCCATCGGATAACAAAATATTTGTAGAAACAAAATACAACCAATTAAATGTATTTAAAAGAATTATTTTATTCTATCTTTTTATAGGGCTAATCTTACTTGTTTTACAATTCATCAAAATTTTTAACCAAAAAATTAAATTAAATTTAATTGAAAAAATATTATCATTTTTAATAATAGCTTTATTTATTGTTCACAGCTCAGGACTTGCTGCAAGGTGGTATATTTCGGGACATGCACCTTGGAGTAATTCGTATGAATCAATGCTTTTTATTGCGTGGTCGGCAGTACTTTCAGGTTTAGTTTTCTTTGCAAGATCAAAAATGACATTGCCAATTGCCTCAATGATAGCAGCATTAACACTTTTTGTTGCAAATCTCAATTGGCTTGACCCCGAAATAACCAACTTAATACCTGTACTTAAATCATTCTGGTTAATAATTCATGTTGCCATAATAACTTCAAGTTACGGATTTTTAGCACTTGGGACAATACTTGGATTTACAAATTTAATTTTACTCGCAGTACGAACAAAGGCAAACAAAGAAAGAGTTGAATTATCAATAAAAGAATTTACAATTTTAAATGAAACAACAATAATCATTGGTTTGATACTTCTTACCATAGGAACTTTTCTTGGTGCTGTTTGGGCAAACGAATCATGGGGAAGATACTGGGGATGGGATCCAAAAGAAACATGGGCTTTAATATCAATGCTTGTTTATACTTTTGTTCTTCATCTTAGGTTTATTCCCGGTTTAAGAGGCAAATATGCTTTTAATCTTGGATCATTGATCGCTTACGCTTCCATTTTGATGACTTACTTTGGTGTAAATTATTATTTAAGCGGCTTACATTCTTATGCCCAAGGCGACCCTGTTCCTATTCCTTCATTTGTTTATTACACTATTGCAGTAATTGCAATTATTTCAATACTTGCTTACATCAAAGAATGGAGATTAGGAAGTTTAAAAAAAATTAATTAAAAAAAAGGCAATTATGATAATCAGAATAATTAGCGTTTTTCTCATAATGCTTTTGATGAATGGGAGTACAAATATTAAAAACAACAATTGGATAGATTTTTATTTGCATGATGGTATTCACAACCGAAATGGCATTATTACAAAAAATCCAATGAAATCAAAAGCTACTTCTACCCTGTACAGTAGTGATGAATTACAAAAAAATAAAGCTTCTGAATTAGATTACAAATACGCTGGTGGCGGAAAATACGGGATTTACAATTTATTTGATTCCGACCCTTCTACTGTCTGGGTTGAAGGCAAAGAAGGCAATGGTATTGGTGAAACAATATTTTTTATACTTCCCGATAGTGCAACAGAACTAAAAATCATTAACGGATATGCAAAAAGCAAAGAACTTTTCAAAAAAAATAATCGTCCGAAAAAATTAAAACTTTCAATTTATGCAGGCATAAATCCTTCAGCTTTTGTTACCGAAATTACTGCTTTGTACAAAACACTTAAGTTTCCTAAAGAATTTTCAATAAACTTAAAAGATGTGATGACAGAGCAATCTTTCAAACTTCCAATTTCTTTAGAAAAGCTGGAACAATTTAAAAAAGAAACAATTGAAGCCTACAACCAAAAGTATAAAGACCCAATTTCAGAAACAGAAATTATAATAAAATTAGAAATTGAAGAAGTTTATGAAGGAAGCGAATGGGATGATACCTGCCTTTCCGAAATTTCTTTTAATAATGTTTTTATTTACAATTTGATAATAGAAAAATTACAAAGTATCGATAGCATTTATATCAGTAAAAATGGCAATTCCATTTTAGTAAATTCTTATGATGACATTGGGAAAATTTTGATAAATGATGAGAATGCAGTTTTCCAACTTATTGATGTTTCAACCGATAAACAATGGGCAATTATTATCCGAATGTCAGCCGAACCTCATAAAGGACGAAAAGAAACAGAATATCTTTTACTAAATACTTTTATGGGTGAATTTGTAAATGAAAAAATCAAAACAAATTGCTGTAAAAATTTATCCGATTCATTTTTCTTTCTTTCAACAAAAAACTCCTTGTTTTTGGAATACATGAATGCAGTAAGCCAAGAAAAAAAATATCTTTTATTGATGTGATAACGCCCGATGTATGGTTACGTAGCGGACTTAAATGCAAGGTAGTTCAAATTACGCAATGAGCCAAATTTGCCACCATTAAAAAAGTAGTCAAATCGGCAGATTTGACGGAGTTTAATATGTACTACGCTGCCTAAATTTACTGCTAAACCGCTATGAACTATATATTTTGTTAAGTGCTTTTTTATTTAATTCTATTTAATTCTCTAAGATTCTCAATTTCGCGTTCAGACAAGTCCGTTAATTCTGCGATAATTTCATTAGCATATCCCTTTACAATCATTTTCATTGCGGTTTTTCTATTTCCTTTCTCAATCCCTTTTTCAATCCCTTCATATCGTAATCGTTGTGCAGTCGATACAAATTGCTGTTCTGCCTGTGTTGATATTGTTTCCATAATTTCTTTATATTTATCAGAGGCTATTTCAGTTGAATTTAGCATATAAACTGATATACTATCAAAAAAATCTTTTCCCTCTTTGGTTTGTAATAATTCATTTATTTGCTCAGATAAATGCCCAATCTGTTCAAGCATTTTCTGTTCATTAAATATATTCTGTATTATCTATTTTCAGAGTGTTTAAATCCAATTTTTCAACAATATTTGGATTTATTGTTTTTGACACAAATTCTTTAACTCCGTTTTTATTAGAAAACAGACTTTTAAAAAATCTATCG
>JAYEOP010000279.1 GCA_034723125.1 Bacteroidota bacterium
TAGTGCGTTCTCTAATTATCATTACAAATTTATTTATCTTTTTCCTTTATACTGCGTTAAAATTATTTACCGTAGCTTGTGCCTCCGCTAAAGCTTCAGCGACACGCGGATGGCTATGCTAAAGAATTTTGCCTTGTCTAAAGAAAAAATCTATAATAAATTTCATGTAAAGCTAATTAAAGAACGCACTACTAGTGCCTCTAAGAAAAAATCAATTTTTATAAAATGAATTATTTTTGATGAGTTTTCTAAGAGACACGATTGGCAAAAAAACAAAAGAACAAGTTAAAAATAAGTAGTTATTGTTTGATAATACCTTAGGCACTTTTATTTTTAAGCTTGTTATTTTCAATATATTTTGCAATTGTATTTATAAGAAATTCTCTTTTAAATGGTTTTGGGACAAAATCACTAAATAAAGTTTCAATTTCATTATCATAATGATAATCATTTTCAAAAGAAGAATGCATTATTACAGGTAAGTCCATTTTATTTTGCCTAATTTTTTTTGTTGCTTTAATACCATCCATTAATGGCATTCTAATATCCATTAAAACCAAATCAATATCATTATATTTATTTAATAAATACAATGATTCCTTTCCATTTTTTGCCCATTTTAAATTAGCACCTGTTTTTTTAAGACAATACTTAATTAGTTGAAAATTTACATCTTCATCTTCAACAACAAGAATGGTATTATTAATCCACATATTTTCAGTTATCATAAATTTAGTAATTTTTATTTCATTAAAAAAGACACCCCTTCTATATATATATAACATAAGTATCAAAAATGTTACAGATTTTTTTTCACAAAACACAATTTCTGCATTATATCAATATGATTATCAGTTCATAAAAAAATTTAAAAAAAATTCACTTTTCGATTTTTTTTATCGAAATAATCTGAAAAATATTAATAGAAAAACAATGGTAATTTATATTAATTGAAAGTTGTACTAATAACAATTAAACATCAAACTTACCGATATAAAGTGGAGAAATGTATGAAAAAATACTACATTTCTCCACTTTAAAAAATTATAGAATGGAGAAATGTATGACAAAATGGTGGATTTATCCAATAATCTTATCTAAGGAAGGTTCAAAAAATACATTAAAATAATGGTTAATGATTCTTTTCAATATTATTCTACGAATAAATCATCCATGGTTACTTCAGAATGAATTTCCTCCGAATAATATTTGTTTTGTATTGCAGCATAGGTTGTTATCAGTGTAGTAACTACAGATTTTTTTGTACTAGTAACATGTTCAAAAATAGAACGTTTTTGCCTTAATTCAGTATTGTATTTTTTACTAATTACAAATTCTTTTCCTGTAAATTTAACCTCGCACAAATTAACAACACCATCTTTTCTGTCAATTAACATATCTATTTGTGCTCCCTTGGTTTCTTCATTTCCTTTATGTCTCCATGATGATATTTGGGTAAATGTCCCGCTTAATCCCAGTTTTTTTAGAATTTGTTTTGTATGTAGCATACAAACATTCTCATAAGCATAGCCACACCACACCTTATAACTATTAAGATTTGCAAGTTTTTGCCATGTGAATGTTGTATCTGCTACATTGTTTTTAATAAATTTCAAATAAAACAAGGAATAAAAATCAATGATTTTGTAAAGTGCATCTTTCTTCTTATTATTGAAAGATAATTGTTTCACAACAAAACCACTTTCGTATAAATCATTAATTGTACGATTAAAGGTACCTCCATCCTGAAGTTTTGTTTTCTTCAAAATTGATGTTCGCGTCATTCCATTAGGAGCAGTTGCTAAGGCTTCAATTATTGTCATGTGCTTTTCGGCATTTGTAAAAAGCGAGTAATAAAGTTGCTCATATTCATTTGACAATAACCCCGTTGATGTAAAACAAATTTCATCAATCAATTGCTCGGCACTTTTGCCCTGACTAAGTTCATTAAGGTAAAAAGGGATTCCTCCCATAACCATATACAGTTGTATTATCTGATATTTAGTGAGTTTAAGTTTTCTTGTTTTAATAAATAATTCGGTTTCGTGTAGTGTAAAAGGTTCAAGTTTTATTCTGTGAGTTATACGATTATATAATCCACCTTTGGCTTTAATGAGTTTTTTTTGCATCCATGAAGCAGCAGAACCACAAACAATTAATGCTACATTGTTCATAGATGACAGATGTTGATTCCAAAAATATTCTAAGGCAGGTATAAAACCCGACTTTGGTCTATCAATCCATGGCAATTCATCAATAAATATAACAACCTTCTTTTTGTGATTTTTTAAACTGTACAAATAATCTGCTAAATACGAAAATGCAATACTCCAATTTTGTGGAGAAGTTGTTTCCTTTTTTCCTTTTGTTCTATAAAGATATTCTCTAAAAAAATTATCAAGTTGAGTTTGGTTTTTCTCTTCAAACGAACCTGTAAATGAAAATTGAATATGCGTTTTAAAATGTTTGCGTATCAAAAATGTTTTACCAACTCTTCGTCTTCCATAAATAGCTAAAAAGCTTGGAGAATCAGAAGCTATAAGCTTATTAAAAATATTAATCTCACGTTCTCTGCCAATTATCTCATTTATCATGATTGCAATTTATTTAAAATATGACTACAAAAGTACATTTGTTTTTCTGAATTACCAAATATAAAGTGGAGAAATGTATATAATTTACCCACATTTCTCCAAGTATAAAAATTATAAAGTGGAGAAATCTATGTAATTTAACCACATTTCTCCAAGTATAAAAATTATAAAGTGGAGAAATCTACATATTTTACCCACATTCCTCCATACAGAAAATTGGGTCTACTATAAAGCCTTTACTTATAGCATCGAAACGGCACAATTCGATACATTTACCGCACTGAATACAAAGTTCTCTATTAATAAATGCCGTCACTCCGCTTTTGAATATGTAT
>JAYEOP010000280.1 GCA_034723125.1 Bacteroidota bacterium
TTCACATTAAATTCGTCATCGTAATGACAAATTTCAAATACAGTGGTTAGTGTTCACATTCACAGTGGAATAAAAATGGTACAAATATTTTTATGTTTTTTAATATTTCTTTAAGAATGAAGATAATTGTAAATATTGTCAACCTGTTGACGAATTTCACATTAAATTCGTCATCGTAATGACAAAATTTGTATATTTGCAGAAAAAAATTGTATGTTAGCTATTCAAAGAAGATTAGAAAAGTTGATTCTTGAAAGATTAAAACCAAATAAAGTAGTTTTAATTTTTGGAGCAAGAAGAGTTGGAAAAACATTTCTTTTAAAGAAGATTGACAAAGAGTTTAAAGGAAAAACCATTTTTTTGAATGCTGAAGACCATGAAACAAAATTATTGTTAGAGAAGCAAAGTATTTCTAGTTACAAGCAGATTTTAAAAGATTCTGAACTTTTGATTCTTGATGAAGCACAAAATATTGATGAAATCGGAAAGATTTTAAAATTGATGGTTGATGAAATTCAAGGCATTAAGATTATTGCAACTGGTTCTTCGTCATTTGATTTGCAAAATATATCAGGTGAACCACTTACCGGAAGAAGTTTTAGGCTACAACTTTTTCCAATCTCTCAGGATGAATTATCCTTGCATGAAAACTTGATTGAAACAAAAAGATTTTTGGAACAAAGATTAATTTATGGTTCTTATCCTGAAATTTTAGAATTTGAGAATAATAATGATAAAAAGGAATATCTGTTTAATATCGTAAATTCATATTTATTAAAAGATTTGTTGATTTTTGATGGGATAAGGAATTCTAATAAAATGTTAGATCTATTGAAATTAATTGCCTATCAAATGGGTAATGATGTTTCTTATGATGAATTGTCAAAGCATCTCGGACTAAGTAAAAACACAGTTGAAAAATATCTTGATTTACTAACTAAAGTTTTTATTATATATAGGTTGGATAGTTATAGCAAGAATCTCAGGAAGGAAATAAGAAAGAGTAAAAGATTTTTCTTTTATGATAATGGAATTCGAAATGCGATTATATCTGACTTTAAACCAATTGTTTTACGAAAAGATATTGGATCTATTTGGGAAAACTATTTAATTACCGAAAGGTTGAAGTTTAATAATTATTCAATAAAATTTTTAAATTCATATTTTTGGCGAACTTACGATCAGCAGGAAATAGATTTAGTTGAAGAAATTGATGGAAAGCTTTTCGGATATGAAATAAAATGGAGTAATAAAATTGTAAAACCACCAAAAGCATGGCAGGGTACTTATACTGATGCGAATTTTGAAACAATTAACTCTGCAAATTACCTTGATTGGATAACCACAAAATAGTAAATATCGTCAATGTGTTGACAAATTTTACATTAAATTCGTCATTGTAATGACAAATTTCAAATATAGTAGTTAGTGTTCACATTCACAGTGGAATAAAAATGGTACAAATATTTTGTGCTTTTTAATTTTCTTTAAGAATGAAGGTAGTTGTAAATATTGTCAACCTGTTGACGAATTTTATATTAAATTCGTCATCGTAATGACAAATTTCAAATTCAATAGTTAGTGTTCACATTCACAGTGGAATAAAAATGGTGCAAATATTTTGTGCTTTTTAATATTGCTTTAAGAATGAAGATAGTTGTAAATATTGTCATCGTGTTGACAAATTTTGCAGAATATTATTTTTGCAATTCTTCAATAAAATCAGTTAAGAGTTTGAAAGCACCTTCGTATCCTGCAAGTGAAATATTTGAAGGAATGGAAAACATTATATAATTCTCATGATGAAAAAATTTATGCATTTAAATAAAAATATTAAACTTGCACGATAAATTTAATTTTAATATATTTGTTCTTAATTATTTTATACAATGAATATATGTTAAATGAAATAATTAAATATTGTACTATTTATTTTTTTATTATGATCTCATTATTAGTTATTAAAATAGGGGGGGGGTAACTGCTTGGTTGTCAGGCGTATCGGCTCTGGCGTGCAGTTTAGCTTTTTAAATTCAGTTATTAATCTTTCAAATTGTGATAATAATAATAATAATAATAATAATTTTGGCGAAATAAATAAATTCATATATTAAGCTATCAGAAATTAGTTGTTTTTGGTTGTTTCTGATAGCTCTTATATTTAATTAATCAAAAAAATAAATCTTTATTAAATTAAAAATTAGTATCATGAAAAATTATTTTATATTTATATCTATACTTTTATTTGCTGTACTTAGTTGTACAAAAGAATCAATTGAACCACCGATTAATAATCAAGAAGTTAAACCTTTATTTACATTAAATGGTGCAATAGAAGGTGAAGGAGTTTATGAAGAAGTTGAGAGAGGTGATAAAGGCGGATTTACCTACGTTGTTTTTAATTGTAACCCACCTTATAGTAGTCTTTGTTGGACTATGGAGGAAGATGAAAATGGGGATGATACGTGGACACCTAACGAACCTGCTACTTGTACAGTTATTTGTGCTTCAGGTGATGAGGTTTCGCGTCATGGAAATTGGATTACAAATTCACCCAATGATGTTTCTTTTAATTGTGATGATGGTTCTACTTTTGAATGGGATGGTGGGGAAGGAACTGTTGTAGGTAATATGGCAGATGATTTAATACTTTTACTTTACAATTAATTTTTAATTTGAGTAGCTAATATTTTATTAGCTACTCTTTAAACCAATAAATTATGAAAAAATATTTTAAATTGTTCATTATTTTAATTCTTTTTATATCTTGTAATAAGAAAAAAGAATTTATTATTAAGGCAGAGATAATTCTTGAAGAAAACGATTCAATAAATATTACTAAAATACCTGATTATATTAGTATGTTAAGCGATTCCTTTTTGTGTTTTAACAATAATATGCAAAAAGATATAATTATTTATAATGTTAATAATGGCAAAATATTTAATGGAAATATTTTAAAAGGTCTAAGTGAAAAGTTAAATTATAATTCTTTATCATATAATTATTTTAAGACGAATATTGACTCCGGTACTTTTTTGAGTTGGGATTCATTTAGTAATTATAAATATTCACATCTTTATCATAGATATAATATATATGGTGTAAGAGTTGAAAATGAATCTATTAAATTCTTGGATTTTATTACTAATCCAATTATTACAGATGATAACCACTTAAAACTTTTTTCTGTTCCGTTGGTTATAACTTGTGATAAAGATGGAAAAATAATTTCGAAAAATGACTTTGAATTTGTTAGAGAGGATATATTCTTATCTGTTAGTGATGGACTTCTTTATGATAATAATACAATATATGGATCATGCGATTATTTTGAAATCAATTTCGAATCGATTCCTGTTGCAATCTTTAAAAAACAAAATAATAAATTTTCAATAAAAGAATATTTAAAATTTCCTTTCTCTCAAAAGCTTTGGTTCAATAATAAAAGTGAAGTTGAAAGTCATATAGAAAAGAAAAGATATGTTTCTATTAAAAATTATTATTTTAAAGATGAAGATGTTTACTATTTTTCTAATGGCATGAATATTTTTAATTTAAAAACACAGGAATTATTTTTTAGTATTCCTGATAGTATGAAAAGGGATACATTTATTCATCGTATAAAAAGTTTTTTAATAATACGCAGTAATGAAAATGATAATCTAAAATACTTGGCATATCAAGAAGAAGTAATGCCACATCCCGGTAATTTTTCTCAGAGTATGAAATATTTACTTATTTATGATTTTGAAAAGAATGAATTTCTCACAAATCGAATTCCATTAGGGAAGAAAGTTAGCGGATTAGTAAGTAAAAATAATAAAATATTTATGCTAAAGCGTAAAGATGAAAAAACAATTCTATTAAAGTTTAAAATCAATTTTTAAAAAATGAAAATTTTAAATATTTTGATATTTTATTTCTTATTATTACTAACGCAATGTGATTATATTAATAATGATGAAAATAAAGAGAACAATATTGATAAACTGGAATATCAAATAATTTCTACGGTCAATAAAACAAAAATCATTAATGTAATAAATAATAATATATGTTTTAAGTGTTGTCCAAGTTTATATATGAATAGAATTAGTTTTGATAAAAAAAACAGCAATATTGAAGTAATCTATATTTTTCCTTATTTGCGATCAATTCAGCAAAATAAATTTTTAAAAGAAAATTTGGATATAGAAAAAAATGATAGTTTTCAAATTTACTTTAATGATAGTCTATATAATAGGTTCAAGTCAAAATATTCTTTAGGAGGTAGTTCTTTAAATTCATATTTGGTAATATTAGATGCGAAAGGAAATTATCAAACATATAAATATGAACGAGAGAAATTAGTGAAAATAGAGTAACCCAATTATATACAGAAAGCTAATTTACTGTTGCAATTCTTCAATAAAATCGGTTAAGAGTTTGAAAGCACCTTCGTATCCTGCAAGTGAAATATTTGAAGGAAGGTCTTTTACATGATGATAATAATATTCCTTTTCAGGGATACCTCCGAGATAAAGGAAAATTGATTTTACACCATTTTCATGGAAGAAATAATGATCACTGTTTTTTGATGGACCTCTTTCTTTTATTTCTGTCAGGTAATGTTTTTTTATATTTAGTTTTTTTAAAATATTGAATTCTTTTTTATTTTTTGTTGCATTTACAACAGTCATTCCTGTTTCTCCTGTACTCATCATGTCTAGATTTATCATAAACTCTACTTTGTCAAGAGGGAAGTATGGATTTTCTGTAAAAAAATGAGAGCCAACAAGACCTGCTTCCTCAGCACCGAAAGCAATAAAAACTATTGAATAATCAGGTTCGTTAAAAACATCAGAGTAATGTTTTGCAAGGTCAAGCATCATTGCTGTTCCACTTGCATTATCATTTGCTCCGGGAAAATATGCATCTTTACCCATTCTCCCAAGATGGTCGTAATGTGCTCCAATAATTATATATTTATCAGGATATTTTTTGCCTTTTACCATTCCAACAACATTTTGGCTTTGATAATTTTTGATAAATTTATGTTCAACTTTAACGCTTATTTTGGTTAAATCCTCTGGGAATTTTTCTTTTTTAAAAATGAAAGTAGGATATTTGTCTTGTGTACGTCCAACTCCCCAAACAAGATTTCCTTCTTGCAACAGTATCATGGCTTCTGCTCTCATGTAGTTGTCCATTATTTCAAAATAATAGTCATTTTCTTCTTCTTTAAATTTTTTAAATTCTTCCAAATCAATCACTACTGCACAACCTGTAAAGTCTTGACTAAGAAATTCATCATAATTTTTTTCTTTTTTTAATACTTTTTTATCCAGATAAATAAGTAAAAGTTCTTTTTCTTCAATAGAACCTGAAGTTGGTTTTACAAGGTAATCAATACCGGGCTTTAATGCATCTCTGTCGCCTGTGTTTATAATAATTTCACCGGGAAAAGAATTTACTTTAAAGGTAAATTCCTGAGTGTATTTTTTTAGCTTTCGTTGGTGATTTTTGGATTTGAAAATTAATGTGTCGAAAGCAAAAAGATTAAATTTTTTAAATTCATTCTCTACATAAAATGCAGCTTTTCTATCTCCTGCATTAACATATCCACGTCCATGCATATCCTCGGATGACAAATCATTAATGATTGTTCTCGCATATTCAATGTCTTGAGAAAATAGTCCTAATTGTAATAAAAGAAAAGCGGTAATAAATAGTATCTTTTTCATGTTTCTTAATTTTTTATTTTTTCTTTAAAAATTATTGATATAAAAATATAAAGAATTATTGTTAGTGGTATTGCAAGAAAATAAAAGATTGCAAAAAGTATTAGGAATGAAATTATCAGTAAATATTTGTAAAAATTATCTTTAAATGCAAATCCATTAAATTTAAAGGAAAGCATAGGTATATTTACCAACATTAAAGCAACTAATACAATTGCAACAAATGATAACAAAAACGGATTAGAAATAAAATTATCTAAATAAAGTGTTTTATAGCCAAAAACATAAAGGTCGTTGTTAAGTACCAAAGGAATAGAAGCCCAAAAAATTGCATTTGCGGGAGTAGGTAATCCGTTAAAATAAGATTTTGAACTTTGGATATTAAATTTTGCTAATCTGATTGCTGAACTTAAAACAATAATTACAGGCAAAAGGCTTAATGCAGGAATTTTAAAAATAAAAAGACTCCATTCATGATTTGATCTTAAAATAAGATTATGAAGTATCATTGCCGGTAATACTCCAAAGCTAACAATATCAGCTAGTGAATCTAATTGTTTGCCAAATTCGGAAGTTGTTTTTAATAATTTTGCAATAAATCCATCAAAAAAGTCAAAAAAGGCTGAAACAAAAACTAGGTAACTTCCAATAATTATGCTACCATGTCTTACAATAAAAGACTTTTGAGTGAGCATCCCAGCTTGAATAAAAACATCACTGTACATTACTGCAATTATTCCAATAAATCCTGCTGTTAAATTAGCAAGTGTAAAAATGTTAGCAATGTTCTTTTTAATAAAATCCATAAGTAAATTTTAGGCTTTCAAATTTACTAAAACAAAAAATACTTTGTTTTGATATTTAAAATAAAATTTATTTGATGATGAGAAGAAATAGAAATAAGTTGAGATTGAGAGTTGGGAGAAACGATAAGTTTATTCTTTAGCCAATGGAATGCTAAAAGAGAACTTGCTTCCTTTACCAAGAGTACTTTCAACTTCAATTTTCCCTTGATTCATTTGAACTAATTCTTTACAAAGTATCAGCCCCAAACCAGTACCTTTTTCTCCATTAGTACCATCTGTTACGGTGTTTTCATCTATTTTAAACATCTTAGATAATAAATCTTCTGACATACCTTTACCTGTATCATTAACCGATACAATACATTCTTCATTAGTTATTTTCGTTTGAATTTCTATTTGCCCATGAGAAGTAAACTTAATGGCATTTGATATAAAATTTCTAAGTATTGTGTCAAACATATTTTTGTCGGTAATAACAGCAACGTTTTCTTTAGGTTCAAAAATTATTTTTAATGATTTAATATTAGCTACACTTTTATTCAATTCAATATTGGATTGAATTATTTCATTAATATTTACTATTGATGGTTTATATTTTATTTTATTGGTTTGAGTACGTGACCATTCAAGCAAGTTATCAAGTAGGTTTAATGTATTATCAGAAGCTTTATAAATTGTTCCAATTATTTTTTTCACATCATTTGAATCAAAATCTTCAAAATCCTCATATAATAATTCACTAAGTCCCAAAAGTGAACTTATGGGTGATTTAAGGTCGTGAGCAATAATAGAAAAAAAACGGTCTTTCATTTTGTTTGCATCTTCAAGCTCCTTTGTAAAGTATTGTAATTCGTTCCGTTGTGATAAAATTTTTTCATTTTTTTTATTAAGGAGTATATTTTTCTTCTTGATATTTTTATAAAAAAACAGGAATCCTATGAATAAAATAAAAAGGGAAACTATACCTGCTATTAAAAAATAATTTGTAATTTTTTTCTGTTTGATAATTAGATTTTGATTTTTTATTTTCTGTATATTTTTTTCGATTTCATACTTTTTATTCAATTCCGAAATCTGTTGGTTTTTATTTTTATTATATAGGTAATATCCAACACTAATAGTAGTGTCAAGAAATCTATATGCATTTTTATAATCATTAGTTGCCGCATATATCCATGCTAACAACATGGCTGAATTTTCTTTATAAATTGGTATATTAAAAATTTCTGCTAACTTATATGACTTGCGTGCATAAAAAAGTCCTGAGTCATACGCAGTAGAAAAGTAATATGCTCTTGAAAGATTTATATAGGTATTTATATTTTCTTTTTCATTCGCTCCAATTTCATCATTTATTTTAATAACTTTATGATATATTGTAATAGCCTTGTCGTATTTCCCTTGATTTGAATAAATAGCACCTAATATATCAAGATTGTTTGGCATAAGTTCAAGAAAGTTGATTTCTTCACAAAGCTTGATTGCCGAATCAATATACATTCGGGATAACTTAACTTCGTTGAGTTCGTAATGAATTGCAGACAAACGATTAAAAACATTTGCTAAAGTTTTTTCATTATTTGTTTTTTTAACTATTCTTATTGCCTGTTTTGAATATTCAATCCCTGCTTTGAATTGCCTGGAAGCTCTGCAATACTCCGCTAAATCTGTCAGGCAATTTGCTTGCTTATCCTTATATCCTTTTTTTTCGCAAACCTTTAATAATTCAAGAGTTATTTTAATTGCTTCAGTATGTTTTCCAATATTTTTATAAGTAGTCCCCAGTAATAATGTAGCCTTGTAATACATATCGAATAAATCATTTTCTAATGCTGTTTTTATAACTATTTTATTATAATGAATTGAAGTATCGGGATTTGAGACACTGTATATTTCTGATATTTGAAAAAGTGTATTTAAATAGTCTGAATCATTTTTAGCATTATTACTTACCGCAAAAAGACTATCAATATTTTTCTCTTTGGCTTGAAGATTACTATTTACACCAAAAGTAAAAATCAAAGTCAAACAAATAATACATTTAATATTAGTAATACGAGTAATTAATCTTTTCAACATAAATTGTTTGCTTTTTATTAAGAAAGGAATATTGGCTCTATTAATTTATTTTTTATCACAACAAAAATATATTATTTTTTTTGAATAAAAAATTTTATTAATAAACTTTATCTGTTTGGCTATTGTTTTATTGTTGAAATATTTAAAAATTTCTTTGTTAAAAATCAAGTATTTTTGCAAAATGTTTAGTTTTAGTATTCGGGATACAATGATGATTCTATGAAAACTTTTATAGAGAAAATGCCAAAAACAGAGATACACCTACATCTTGAGGGAGCTGTACCTGTTGATACTCTTTGGGAATTGATAAAAAAATACAAAAAAGAAAAAGAGATTGAAGAATTTAAAAATTTTAAAAATAATTTCAAATACATTGGGTTTAAAGAATTTCTTGACAAATGGGTGTGGGTTACCCAGTTTTTAAAAGAATATGAAGATTTTACTTTTTTAACAGAAAGCGTTTTAAAAGAGTTGATAGGTTTAAATTATCGGTATGTAGAATTATTTTTCTCTCCTGCACGTCTTATTGAAAAAAAACTTGAACCTGCACGAATTACTGAAGCAATTTATACGGGAATAAAAAAATATTCAAATGATATTGATGTTTCACTTATTCCTGACCTAAGCCGGGATTTTGGCGAAAAACAAGCAATGTTTATTCTTGAAAATATCAATGAAGTTAAAGATATGAATATTAAAGGAATTGGTCTTGGAGGGACAGAAACTCTTTTCTCTTCCAATACTTATATTAATGTTTTTGAAAAAGCAAGAAAATTCGGGTTGTTTACAACTGCTCATGCAGGAGAAAATGCAGGACCTGATGCAATTTGGCAAGTAATAAAAGTACTAAAAATTGATAGAATTGGACATTGTACAACAGCAATTCAAGATAATAAACTTGTTGAATTTTTGAAAGAAAATCAAATACCAATTGAGTTATGTCCTATCTCAAATTACAAAACAGGGGTGGTTAAATCTTTTAAAGATCATCCTGTAAAAAAATATTTTGACAAAGGATTGAATATTACTATAAATACTGACGATCCTGCTTTTTTTAATAACAATCTTAACCGTGAATTTCAAATGCTTCATGACACATTTGCTTTTGGAAAAAAAGAGTTTAAAAAACTATCGAAAAATGCTATAAATTCGGCATGGTGCGATAGTAATGTTAAAGAAAAATTAAATAAGGAAATTGATGAGTATTTTATATCAAATTGATTCTTGTAAATTATTATGGACTTTTTAATTAGGGAATATAAAAAAACTGATTATCCGCAGATAATTGAATTGTGGGAAAAATTAGAACTTGCAAGCAGGAAAAGAGGTGATAACCAAAGCGTAATAGAAAACACCTTGAAACAAAAGGCAAAGTTATTTGTAATTGAATTTGAAGATAAAATAATTGGAACATCATGGATTACGAATGACGGAAGAAGACTTTACTTACACCACTTTGGGATTGATACTGAATTTCAGGGATATGGTTTGTCAAAACCACTTTTAAAAGAATCATTGGATTTTGTTAAGGAAGTAGGTTTGCAAATAAAATTAGAAGTTCACAAAGAAAACTTTAAAGCAATAAATTTATACAGAAACAGTGGCTTCTCGTATTTAGGAGATTATAAAGTTTTTATCATCAGGGAATTTTAAACAATTGCTAAAGAGGATTAATTGATAAATGTTGCTGTACAACAATTATAAAAAATTCAACGTAAATCATTTTTAGTATCTTTGCTACTTATTAAAAACAAAGTAAATTATCATGACTAAACTACCTAAAAAAACAATTCAAAAATTACTTGAAAATAGCTTTAATTTATACCCCGAAAGAAATGCACTTGCTTTTGTTGGTGAAAAACCAATTACTTATTCACAATTAAGAAATGAAATTGAAAAAGTAAAAATGTTATTGCATAAATCAGGGATAAAAAAAGGTGATAAAGTTGGACTATTAAGTACAAATATGCCAAACTGGGGAATTGCTTTTTTTGCTATTGCCAATTTTGGAGCAATTGCGGTTCCTGTACTTCCCGATTTTCACGATAATGAAATAAAAAATATCATTATTCATTCGGAAGCTAAATTGCTTATTGTTTCCGAAAAATTATTTCCTAAGGTAAAATCCCTTGAAACAGAGTTGCTTAAAACAAAAGTTCTACTTGATAATTTTAGAATAATTCCAAAGGAAGCAACAGCTGAAGATTTAAAAAATTTAAAGGAACTATCTGTTGCGGATATTGAATTAGAAAATGTTGATATTGAAGAAGATGACCTACTATCTATTTTATATACATCAGGAACAACCGGTAAATCCAAAGGTGTAATGCTTAGTCATAAAAATATTGTTTCAAATGCTCAAAATATAATAACTGTACAATATATTGATAAAGAGGATTCCTTTGTTTCAATTTTACCACTTGCACATACTTATGAAAATACTCTTGGATTGATTTTACCAATTATGCAGGGAGCATCTGTTTATTATTTAAAAAAACCACCTACAGCTAATGTGCTTTTGCCTGCACTTGAGGAGATTAGACCTACATTTATGCTGAGTGTTCCATTAGTAATTGAAAAGATTTTTAAGAAAAAGATTCTAACGACCTTTACAAAAAATATAGCAATAAAAACATTATATTCTTTTCCACCGATAAGAAAAATCTTACATAAAATTGCAGGCAAAAAACTATACGAAACTTTTGGTGGAAGATTAAAGTTTTTTGGAATAGGAGGTGCTAAAGTTGACAAAACAGTTGAAAGATTTTTGCGTGAAGCAAAGTTCCCTTATGCCATCGGGTATGGACTTACAGAAACCGCTCCAATGCTTGCAGGCTCTAATCCACAGCAAACAAAATTGCAAGGAGTTGGACCAGTTATGCAAGGTATTGAAATAAAAATTGAACCACAAGAAAAAGGTTCAAAATTAGGGGAAGTTCTTGCTAAAGGCGAAAATATTATGAGAGGATATTTTAAAGAGCCTGAATTAACAAAAAATGTTTTTACAAAAGACGGATGGTTTAAAACAGGTGATCTTGGATATTTAACTAAAGAGAATTTTTTATATCTGAAAGGAAGAATAAAAAATATGATAGTAGGACCAAGTGGTGAAAATATTTATCCCGAAGAAATAGAATCTGTTATTAATAATTTTAATTTTGTTTTAGAATCAGTTGTTGTTGAAAAGAAAGGTAAACTTGTAGCACATATTCATTTTAATTATGAAGAACTTGAAAAACAGTTTAAAGAAATGAAAGAAGATGCAATGAAGCAAATGGAAGAAAAAATTAATAATCTAAAGCAAGAAGTTCAATTGTATGTGAATTCAAGAGTAAATAATTTTTCACGTGTTTATGCTATTGTTGAACAGAGGACACCATTTGAAAAAACAGCTACTCAAAAGATTAAACGCTATTTATATCATTAATACAATCAGAAATTTAGTTACTACTCAGCAGGTATAAGATATTGAGACTTAAAGATATGCCACAGACTTCGTCTGTTAAAGACATGCTAAGTGTAATAAAAAAATGACTACGTCTGCCGAAGACAGAATTACAGATTGATTTTACTCGATTTAATGAATATTTACAGAGAAGACTACCTTGGGTAGTTTTTAAATCTGTGAATCTGTGGCTTTTATATTTTGCAAAGTTGCTGAGTAGTAACGAAGTTTATCAAACCTCCCATTAAACATGATTTCCTTGAAAAGAG
>JAYEOP010000281.1 GCA_034723125.1 Bacteroidota bacterium
TTTTATCTTTTTCAACTCACTGATGCTAAGGCATCGCCTCGTCTCAAAAAATAAAAATCTCATCAAAAATCTTAGAAATCATAAAATTTGATAGTTTTCTTAGAGGTACTAAATAAATTTAAGTTGTCGTAGAAAATCTTTTTTGTTTCTATATCTGATAATTAAAAATTCTCTAAAAAAAACATTTGATAAAATATTAAAAAAACATAAAAATTTATACATTTGTCGCTTAACAAAAAATATTGCAAAATGCATTATTTTAAGTTCTTACAAAATTCGTTAAGGAAGGGTTTTTATAAATATTTTGGTTATTAACAAAATTTAATTTTATAACAATATGACATTTGATATTGAAAGTTTAAAGAAAAAGCATAAGCAATTAGCTGAGTGGCAATACACACATACTCCAGCCGAAAAAGGTTACACAGATAAAACCTTATACATCAATGTTTCTAACAATGAAATAAAAGAAAAAGATATTCCCCAGTCAATGAAAGAAAAATTTATTGGTGGCAAAGGTTATGGCTTACGATATTTGTGGGATGCTACAAAACCCGATACAAAATGGAATGACCCTGAGAATGAAATCATTATTTCAGGTGGTCCTATTTGTGGAATCACTCAATATTCAGGAGCAGGAAAATCATTAGTCGTAAGTATTTCACCTCAAACAAATTCTGTAATGGACAGTAATGTTGGAGGTTATTTCGGACCTTTTTTGAAAATTTCAGGATTTGATGCTTTAGAATTACAAGGGAAATCTGAAAAAGAAATCATAATTTACCTTGATGGAATAAATCATAAAGTTGAAATTTATGAAGCACCTGATGAAGCAATCGACAGTCATGTGTTAGCAGAACAACTTACAGAGATGTATGCTGATAATGAAAAAGATAAAAAAAATATTGCAGTTATTTCTGCAGGTCAAGCAGCCGACAACTCATTAATCGGTATGCTTAATTTTAGTTTCTATGATTTAAGAAGAAAAACCGTTCGCCTAAAACAAGCAGGACGAGGAGGTATTGGAACTGTTTTTCGTGATAAAAAAATTAAAGCCATAGTAGCAAAAGTTGCAGGAGTAAAAGGAAATCTAAATAATGTTGTTGACCTTAAAGCCATTTCAGAAAGAGGAAGACGTTTTAATAAAGAAATGCGGGATTTTGACGAAGAGCAAAATGAAATGAAAGCCAAAGGTACTGCACACTTGGTAAACATAATGAATGATTATGACTTGTTGCCTGTTAATAATTTTAAATACGGTAGCCATAAAGATGCTAATAAAATTCATTCGGAAGTTTATAAAAAATTCTTTACTCAAGGATTACCCGATGGTTGTTGGATAGGCTGTAATATGGCTTGTGCCAAAGGAGTTGACAACTACGAGCTAAGAAGCGGACCTTACAAAGGAGACAAAGTTCTTGTGGAAGGACCTGAGTATGAAACAACATCATCATTAGGTTCAATTATGGGAATTTTTAATCCTGACTTCACCATTGAATCAAACTTTTATTGTGATACTTACGGAATATGTACAATCACATGGGGTACAACAATGGGCTTTTTAATGGAATGTTTTGAAAACGGTATTCTTAATGAAGAACGTACAGGCGGAATAAAACTCAATTTTGGAAATGCTGATGGTGCAATGGAATTGCTTCATCAAGTTGGTAGAGGAGAAGGCTTTGGTAAAACCGCTGGTTTAGGAGTAAGAAAATGTAAAGAAATTTTTGCTAAAAATAAATGGGGAGATGCTGATTTTCTTAACGATATTGGCATGGAAAATAAAGGTCTTGAATATTCACAATATGTTTCTAAAGAATCATTAGCACAGCAAGGTGGATATGCATTAACCAATAAAGGACCTCAACATGATGAAGCATGGCTAATCTTTATGGATATGGTTAACAATCAAATCCCTAGATTTGAAGACAAAGCAGAAGCATTACATTTTTTCCCAATGTTTAGAACATGGTTTGGATTAGTTGGATTATGTAAATTACCATGGAATGATGTTGAACCTGCTGGAAATGCAGAAACAGATGAACCCGCAAAAGTACCTGAGCATCTTGACAACTACGTTACAATTTACAATGCAGTAACAGGTGCTAATGAAGATATAGATTCATTAGTTCGTCAATCCGAAAGAGTTTACAACTTTCAGCGTATTTTTAATTTAAGAAGAGGATATGGCATAAGAAAATATGATGCTCAACCATACAGAGCAGCAGGTCCTGTAACAGTTGAGGAATATGAATCACGACAAGAAAGATATGACAAGCAATTAAAAGAAATTTTAGATGTAAATCCTGAAGGAAAAACAACTGTTGAAAAAGTAGCAATTTTAAGAAAATACAAAGAATCAGAATATGAAAAGCTTCTTGATGCTGTTTATTTACGAAGAGGATGGAATAGTAATGGAGTTCCAAAAACAGAGTTTCTAAAAGAAATAGAAATGGATCTTCCTGAATTATTAGAAGTCATTGAACCTTATCAATAAAAGATACAGGATGCAAGATACAAGATGCAGGATGCAAGATACAAGATGCAGGATGCAGGATGCAAGATACAAGATGCAGGATGCAAGATGCAGGATGTAAGATGCAGGATGTAAGATGCAAGATGCAGGATGTAAGATGCAAGATACAGGATGCAGGATGCAAGATGCAGGATGTAAGATGCAAGATGCAGGATGCAAGATGCAGGATGTAAGATGCAAGATGCAGGATGTAAGATGCAGGATGTGCTTGCCTGAATAGGATTGACTTTTTTTGTTAATTTTCCTCTGCGTTTCTGCGACTCTGCGTTTAACAAATAAACAAATCAACAAAACTTGTCCGTATGGATAAATAATTCTTCTTTGCGTTCTTTGCGTCTTTGCGTGAAAATATGTTGGCAGTCGGCAGTAAGCAGT
>JAYEOP010000282.1 GCA_034723125.1 Bacteroidota bacterium
TAACTACAGCTTTATTAGTTTGTGATTTTCTTTACTTCCATCCTCAGCAATGATAGTAATAAAATAAACTCCGGCAGTCAGTATTTTAATGTCAATTGATGATTGTTTTGAAAGCATCTCATCCGAAAATACATTTCTTCCATATAAGTCAGTTATAGTTATCAAGTGCCTGCCTGCATTGTTAAATGATATATTTATTTTTGTTGAAGCAGGATTTGGATAAATACTGTGTTTAAGCATTTTTTGATGTAAAATCCCATCGGATGCATTTATAGAAAAGTCAGTTACTACAGGAAAATGATCGGATGCAATTCCAGTATTATTCTGATTCAATCCATAAAGTTGAAGTCTATGCTGAGGCATTACTTCTGTTTGTAAAACAAAGGATTTTTGAGCATTCATAACAGCATCGGAATAAATAATAAAGTCTAGCTTACCGGGAGGATAACTACTGTTGTCATATCTCCATGTATAGTCCATTCTCTTATCAGTTTGAATACAGATTGGAGCTGTAACATCGGTATTATCCCAATCGGGTTGACCACCTTCTCCATAAGTAGAAGTATTTTGAATATTACCTGTTAACAAAGTGCTAAGTTGTTGGGCATATCCTACAAGATTTAAATCACCTCCGTAAACAAAAGGTGTTTCATTGGGCAAGGTTATAATTCCGCCTTCCGATTTGGCATCTAAAATAAAAGCTATATATTCATCCACTTCCTCCTGTCTTAAAATATCTCCACTACAACATTTTAAGTGTGCATTTGTAAAAAGCAAATCAGTATGATAAGTTTCGGGTAAGTCAATTAGTGTAGGAAACTGCCGTGATAAAGTATTCCAATCTTGAACTATTTCCCAACGAGAAGCTGTAATTAAGTCTCCATCAATTTTTTTATGTACAAACCAGCCATCAGAATTATCTATTGGAAGCCAATCATCCAGTAAAACTTTTACTTTCTGGGCATCGGTATTCCTAGATTCTGAAAACCCAATAATATCAGGATTCAATACAGTGATTATATTTTCGAAATGAGGTAGCCTTGCCGATTTTGTCAATCCATCAGCCAAAGTATTATATACAAGTATTCGGATATTATTTGTATCTTCCTTTACAATATTTGTAGGGGTGAAGGCTTGCACAGGAGTTTCGTCAAATGTATATTTAAAAACAGTACCTCCATTAGGTAAACTGTCATTATTCTCTTCATTTATTAGTAGAATTTTTATAGTAGATGATGAAAATAAGGGATGAATTCCATCAGGAACAGCATCTCTTTTAATAGCTATCTCAAATTCATCAGAAGTTATAGTAGGGGAAGCCCGAAAAGAAAAATCAGAAAAAGTAACTTTAGAATTCGGATTAACATAATAATCTGCATATCGTTCATTAAATTTTATCGCTAATTCAGCACCATAACCTGCATTAAGATGCAAGCCTGTATTTTCATTATTGTCCGTATCAAAATATAGACAAATTCCTTGAGGCATAAGATTGTCTAGTAAATCAAACTCAATATTAGTTTTTATCCTGATAAAAAGAAAATACTCATCGTTGCTTACTTGCATTTCCAATAGATCTACACCTGAAATTGACTCAGGAGCATCGCTTACTGTTGTCAAATTTGATGTCCAATCATCAAAAATAGCATCAATAGTAATTGGTGCAGATTGTGGAAAAATAACTGACGGGAAAATTATCACTAAAATAATTGTTAAACTGATAAAAATACGATTCATATAAAAATGTTTTGGCGTGGTTTTAATAATTCATGCAATATTACAAAAAGATAATTGATAATAAATTAATTTAAGGACAATTAACCGTGCTCCTTTAAAAGTACAAAGTACTTTATTTTAACAGATAAATTCGAATTCAATTTGGAAATACTATTATTTGTGTTGTATTTTTAATCAAAAAAATAAATTTAAAATAAGATGACAGAACAAGAAATTACAAAAGCTGAAAAAAGAAAAATCTGGAAAGCTAATCGTGCAATATTAGAAACTGATAACTATAAAAGGAAAAGAAGCGGAAAAAAAAGTAAAAGTCGTTGGTCATTATTTGTGAAAGTTTTGTCCTTATTTGAATTCTTTTTAAAAATATTTGGACTTTACAAAATCGGATATAAAAATGCTAAAAATATTGAGATTAAAAAAGTAACTCTTAATTATTCAAACTTACCAAAAGAATTTGATGGATACAAATTACTTCATCTTACCGACCTTCATATCGACAGCATTCCTGGACTTGAAAAAATAATTATTGAAAAAATAAAAGGCCTTAAATACGACCTTTGCGTAATGACAGGAGATTATAGGAAAAGCACTTTCGGTAGTTTTAAAAATATTTTAAAACCAATTTATCGTTTAACACAATATATAAATGCCCCTGATGGTACATTTGCAGTTTTAGGAAATCATGACACTTATTTAATGAGCAATTATGAAGAAAGAATAAATATTGAACTTTTAGTAAATGAAAGTGCAGAGATAAAACGAGGAGGGGGAAAAATAATTTTAACAGGAACAGATGACCCATTTCGATACTTTACCGACCAAGCAATAATTGCATTGGAAGAATCTAAGAAAGGATTTAAAATTGCCCTTGTTCACACCACCGAATTAAGTGATGTAGCAGCAGAAAGTGGCTATAACCTATATTTGTGTGGTCATACACACGGAGGTCAAATTTGTCTTCCAGGTGGCAAACCCTTAATAACTCACCAATTTGAAGGCAAAGGTTATTACAAAGGTTTATGGAATCACAATGGAATGAAAGGTTATACATCAAAAGGATGTGGAGTTTCGGGATTAAATGTTAGATTTAATTGCCCCGGAGAAATTACTGTCTTTACTCTAAAGAAAAATTAATCCCTCAAGTTTCGTATAATAATTCTGTGTTCTAA
>JAYEOP010000283.1 GCA_034723125.1 Bacteroidota bacterium
CGCTATTAAGATGCTGATTAAGAAAATAAATTATTTTTGTTTTGTTTTTCTTCACAAAATTCTTGCATAGCCATGCTACGGAATAATTTTTTGAATAAAAACAGGGCGAAAAGAAATGTTTTATTTTCAGTATCTTGATGGCGGTTTAGTATTACTTCCCAATACAAAACCTCCCAAAAATATTACCGAGAATTTCATCATTGGTAATTTCTCCAGTAATTTCTCCCATTTGTTGAAGAATACTTCTAATATCAATTGAGATAAAATCTTTAGAAACAGAATTTTCAATAGCGGTGTCAATATCTTTTATTGACTTTAAAATATCTATGAGTATTTTGTAATGTCTTGTGTTGGTAACAACCGAAAAATCACCTTCGTATTTTTCAACATCAAGTTTTTTTATAAGAGTCTTTTTTAATTCTGTAATATTTTTTTGAAATTTTGAAGAAATAAATACTACATCTTTATCAATGCTTTTATATTTCTTCTTTATCTCCCCTATTTTTTCTTTGTTAATTTTATCAAATTTGTTGGCAACAATTACAAACTTGGATTTTAGCTGCAACTGTTTTATATCTTCTTTTACATCTTCGGATGATAATTCTGTTACATCAAAAAGATAAATAATTATATCAGCTTTATTAATTTTTTCAAGAGTTCTTGCTATACCAATTTTTTCAATTTCATTTTCCGATTGAGTAAGCCCTGCTGTATCAACAAATCTAAAAAGTATTCCATCAATATTTATTACATCCTCAATAAAATCTCTGGTTGTTCCTGGAATATGAGAAGTTATTGCTCTCTCATCTTCAAGCAATGAATTCAACAAAGTAGATTTCCCTGCATTTGGTCTGCCGGCAATAACCACAGAAACTCCTTGTTTCAAAACATTCCCAAGCTTAAAAGAATCTACCATTACAGCAACTTCTTTTTTTATTTCAATCAAAATATTACTAAGTTGCTCATTTGTTGCAAACTCAACATCCTCCTCTGCAAAATCCAGTTCCAGTTCAAACAATGTAGAAAGGTCAAGAAGTTTTGTTCTAAGAAGTTTTATCCTTTCCGAAAAGCCACCCCTCATTTGATTTATCGCAATTTTATGAGATGCTTTTGTTTCTGAATCAATAACATCAACCACAGCTTCAGCTTGAGAAAGATCAAGTTTTTTATTTAGAAATGCACGTAAGGTAAACTCACCCGCACTTGCCTGCTTTGCTCCTTTTTTTAAAAGCAAATTCATCATTTCATTAAGAATGAACAAAGAGCCATGACAAGAAATTTCAATTAAATCTTCACCGGTGTAAGAACCCGGATTTTTAAAAACACTTACTAAAACTTCATCAACAACAGTTTCTTTATCTTTTATAAATCCATAATGTATTGTTTGAGTAGCAACTTTTTTAAGGTCTTTTCCTGTAAAAATAGAATTAACAATTTCAAAGGCTTTTGTTCCCGAAACTCTAATTATTCCAAGAGCTCCTTTCCCCGGAGCTGTTGCAATTGCAGCTATTGTATCAGTTTGATTTGCGTTTATCATAATTATTTAATGAGTAGCAAAGTTATCATTTTTTTGAAACTTGTTTGCAACGCTAAAAGCAATTAATAGCAAGTTGCGTTAAAAGCTACCAATATAATTCGTTTCTTTTTCGGGCTTATTTTTGCTTTAGCAACAGCTATTGTTTAAAACAAATTTTAAAATCCTTAAATTTGCAGTTGCAAAAAAAACAATAAATTTTAAGACATGACAGCAATACTTAACTAATTAAATAACAAGCACATGAGATACTTAGTTATAATATTTTCGATTATTTTTATTTTCAGCATTTCTTCATGTAATCACAAAGATTCTAAAGACAAAAAAAATCAAGAAAAGCAATTAGAAAATATCCCAACATCCATAGGAGGAATTTATGAACTATTTGTGGTAGGAGAAAACCTCACTTCAAATCCTGAATTAAAAATAAAAATATCAGAATCAATTAGTCAGATAATTCCTGCATTACCCCAGCCTGAGCAAATGTTCTCTCTCACTTTTATTGATGTTAATAATTTTAATGCAAATTTTAGAAAAAACATTAATGTACTATTGCTTTCAGTATTACCAAAGGACAAACAAATGCAAAATCTTATTGGGAACATCACTACAAAGGAAAATATAAACTTTATCAAAATCAAGAATGTTTGGAGTGAACCACAAAAAGTAATCAGTGTTTCGGGAAACACAGAAGAAGCTTTAATTTCTGAATTGCAAAAAAGAAAAGTAGAAATTTTTAATTCTTTTGATAAAACTTCCAAAATAAAATTAAGAAATCTTATTTACAAAAAAAACGAGCATTCAAAATTTACTAAAAGACTTAGTGAAAATCATAATTTTAAATTTTTAGTTCCAAAAAATTACTTTTTTGTACTTGAAGCGTTCCCCGGCAACAGAGATACAATTCTTGAAAAATACAATCTAAACAGCTTAGCTTGGATGCGTAGCGAATCAGAAAAATCAAACAACAATATAATTATTTATTCTGTTGATTACGATAAGAAATTACTTGAATCGGAAAAGGAAATTTTCAAACTTAAATCAAAAGTCAGTAAAATTGTAACAAGTAAAAACAAAGATTCTTATATGTCAATTGACACAATTCATTACGATTATTATTTTCAAAAAAACAAATTAAATAATCTTGAAGCCTTTGAATTAAAAGGAATCTGGCAAATGGAAAATGACTGGATGGGTGGTCCTTTTATCAATTACATTATTCCTGATAAAAAGAATAACAGAATCATTTTTATTGAAGCATTTATTTATGCCGCAGGAACTCAAAAGCGAAATTTTGTAAAACGACTAGAAGTCATCCTTGAAACTTTTTCTTTAGGCTCTTAAAAAACAACTAATGCTAAGATGTTAACGATATTTAGTCTTTCTAAGAAAACACCAAATAACAAATTTCAAATGACAAATAAACACCAAATAATAAAATTCCAATTTTTCAAAATGTTTGAATATTAGATAATTGGTTATTGAGAATTATTTGTTTTTTGATGTTTGAGATTTGTTATTTTTAAAATGAATAGTTTTCTAAGAGGCACTATTTATATTGCTACTTTCAGTCCGTATTGTTGTTGGAGTTCTATGTTGCCACTTCAATATTCATTTTTTGAATATCGAATATCGAACAAGGAATTATGAATAATGAAGTTTACGCAAAGCGGTTTTTTTCAGGCTTGACCTGAAAAAATTTAGATTAACCTTATTAAGGAATTTACAAAAATCAGCACATTAATTGTATGCTCTTTGTGTATCTTTGTGCCTTACTGTCTTCGTGGCAATTTCTCTTTTGTAACTTTATAGAGTGGACTCATTTATGAAAAAAATATTACTGACAATAACATTTTTCAGCATCTTTTTTACAGCAGTTTTTTCTCAAAACACTACTGACGAACAACTTGCAATTCAGTATTTTCAGAATGAAGAATACGAAAAAGCAATCGTTATTTTTGAAGAACTTTTTGAAAAAGATCAGTCATCACTATACATTTATAATTATTATTTCAGTTGTCTTTTAAATCTCAAAGAATTCAAAGAAGCTAAATCTTTACTCAAAAAGTTAAATCGTAAATATCCTGATAAAACCGAATACATAGTGGATTTAGGATATCTTTATGAATTGACTGATAACGATAAAAAAGCAAAAAATATTTATAAGGATGTTCTCAATGATTTAACTGCTGATGAAGTTATTATTCGCCATGTTGCAAATGCTTTTTATAAACGGAAAAAAATTGATTTGGCAATAAAAACATATCAAAAAGGACGAAAAATTCTCAGAGACAAAACAGCATTTGGATTTACGCTTGCTACTTTGTATTCCCTTAACGGAGAAATAGAAAATATGACATTTGAATATTTGCAGATTCTTGATAATACGCCAAAAAAACTAGAAGCTATACAAGACCTTTTACAAGATAAGATTCAAGCAACAGCAACTTACAAAAAAGTAAAAACAATAGTAATAAAAGAAGTTCAATCAAAAAATTACCCGTCAACTTATGTTGATTTACTTAGCTGGCTTTTTATTCAAAAAAAGGATTTTAAAGCCGCTTTTCGTCAGCAAAAAGCATTAGACAAAAGATATAACAACAACAATCGCGGACTTATAAAACTATCAGAAACCTGCATTTTGAACAAAGCATACTCTGTGGCAGAAGAAATTTATAACTATATTATTAGTAAAGGACAAAAGACCCCATATTTTTATCATGCAAAATTCGGATTAATTGACATTCAATATTTGCAACTTAAAAACAATCCCAATCCTGATATTGAATCAATAAGAAAAATTGAAAAAGAATATTCGGAATATATTAATTATGAATTTTACAAATACATTAGACTTACTGAAAAAGTTATTCTACGACTCGGAGAAATAAAAGCAGTTTATTTGAATAATGTACCAGGAGCTATAAATTTTTTATCAAAATACCTTAATGTTCGTCAAATAAGTAAAGAAACAAAAGCACAAATAAAATTATCACTTGGCGACTACTATGTTCTTGATGGCGATGTGTGGGAAGCAACTTTACTTTACAAGCAAGTTGACAAAATGTTCCGAGACCATCCATTGGGACATATTGCTAAATTTCGCAGTGCAAAGCTTTCTTTTTTTATGGGCGATTTTGAATGGGCTAATGACCAGCTTGATATTTTAAAAGCTTCAACCTCCGAGCTTATTGCAAACGATGCTTTGCAATTATCAATGCTTATTCAAGATAATCTCGGACTTGACTCAACAGATCATGCACTAAAAATGTATGCAAGAGCAGATTTTTATTTATTCAAAAATAATTTTAATAGTGCCACAACTACTATTGATTCCATTTTTTTAAAATTCCCCCAGCATTCACTTAGCGATGATGCATTATTCTTAAAAGGAAGAATTCAGCTTAAACAAAAACATTTTGAAAAAGCAATTGAGAATTTCCAAAATGTTTATAAAAATTATCCCGATGACATCCTTGCTGATGATGCACTGTACAAAACTGCAATTATTTATGAGCAATTTTTAAATAACAATGAAGAAGCATTTAAAATTTATGAAAAAATTATTCTCGATTATCCGGGAAGTGTATTTGTTGTGAATGCACGAAATAAATACAGAAAAATGAAAACTGACAAAAAAGACATTTTAATTGAGAATTGATATTGTAAAAACCTCCCATAAAATTTGGTATGCAATTTGTCATATAACGACATCCGAATATTTAAATGTTTAATTTGCAAAAAAACAAAATTATGATTACAAAAATTTATTTTATCACACTTATCCTCATTGCAAGTAATTTCCTTACATCATCTTGCAACAATAATAGCGACAAAAAAGAAGCTGCTAAAAATTACATTAAAGAACAATCTATAAATAATGTACCCGGAAATACAGTAGCAGCACAACCCCAAAAAGATTCCAATAAAAAAGGAAATAAAAAAGCTGTTAAAATTATGACAAGTAGTAATTTTAGCACAACAATATCTTCGGGAGTAACACTCGTTGATTTTTGGGCTACATGGTGTCGTCCTTGCCTTATGCAAGCACCTATTGTTGAAGAAGTAGCAGTAGAAATAGGTAATAAAGCAACAATAGGAAAACTTGATGTTGACCAAGCAGGAATGATAGCACAACAATATGGCATAAGAAATATCCCAACAATTTTAATTTTTAAAGATGGTGAAGTTGTAGAACGATTTGTTGGATTAAAAGACAAACAGTCATTACTCAACGCAATAAACAAGCATCTTTAAAGAAAAATGAAAGAAACTACTATCAAGATAAAAGCTACTTTGAATTACAAAATTTTCAATCTTATACCTCTCAAAGTTGTCCTATCTGCCTTAGTTGGCACTTTAATCGGATTCCTATATTACAAATTGGTTGGATGTAGAAGCGGTTCATGTCCAATAACTTCCAATCCTTATTTAACAATGGGTATGGGATTTATTAGCGGTGTGCTGTTAAGTGTGGATGAAAAGAAAAAATAATTTTATCTAATACCAAGTTGTCAAGAAAGAAACTCAATTAATGCAGTTTCATCAAGTATTTTTAATTTCTTTCCCTTTGCTGAAATTATTTTTGTGTCATTTAACTCCCTTATCACCCTGCTGAGTGAAGGTCTTGTTACACCAAACAAACTTGCAAGCTTTGATTGTGATAATGGTAGAAAAATCTCTTTTTCATTGCTTTGATTACTCAAATTAATTATGTAATGAGCAAACTTTCCTTTAATGCTATGAAATGATAAGAATTTAATTTTTGTTGATAAAAATTGTGATTGATTGGAAATTATATTCAAATAGTTCATAAGTACAGCTTTGTTAAGTTGTAAAATTTTCAAAAATGAATCTTTGTGAATAAATAAAATTTCAACATTACAATTTGCAATAATATCAACAGGATAAACATTATTTTTACCAAACAAAAAAGCAGGTGCCAATACTTTTGGCGTTTGCATATCTTCAATTTTAATTATTTTTCCTCCAAAATCAACCATTTCTCCCCTAACATCTCCAGCTATCAAAATATTTATTCCTTTCACTATATTTCCTGATGTTGCTATCAATTCATTTTTTACAAATTTTCTTTTTCTGTATGTAAAAGATTCTAAAAGTTCTTCAATCTCTGAAGAATTCAGACCATTGAATAAAAGACATTTAAGCAATATTTGATACATAATTTTTTTTGACAAAAATAAACAAATTTGTAACATTTGTTACATATTTTGGTTTTTCAGTTAAGTATTTTTGTTCCGAAAAATAAGTTTAGGAATGAAACGAGATATTGTAAAAATAGATGAAGAATTATGTAACGGATGTGGAGATTGTATTCCCAATTGTCATGAAGGAGCTTTGCAAATTATTGATGAAAAAGCAAGGTTAGTAAGCGATTTGATGTGTGACGGATTAGGTGCTTGTATTGGTCATTGTCCTTTAGGAGCAATAACAATAGAGCAACGAGAAGCCGAAGCCTATAACGAAACAAAAGTAATGGTTGACATGATAAAGAAAGGAAAGAATACTGTAATTGCACATTTAGTTCACTTAAAAGAACATCAAGAACTTGAATTAATGAAAGAAGGAATAAATTATTTAAAAGCAAATGAACAGAACTTAGATTTTGATTTAAGTGAAACTATTACTGCTATTCATACAGAAAAAAAATCTTCTTGTGAAAGTGGTGGTTGCCCGGGTTCAGCCCCTGTAAGTATCAATAGCGACTTAAAATTAGATTTTAGTACAGGTAGTTTAAAATCCGAATTAAAACAATGGCCTGTTCAATTTCATCTCATCAACCCTGTTGCTGCATATTTTAAAAATACTGATTTATTACTCGCTGCTGATTGTGTAGCTTTTTCAATTGGTAATTTCCATCAGGATTATTTAAAAGGAAAACAACTTATTATTGCTTGCCCTAAACTTGATAGTGAACAAGATAGTTATTTGCAAAAATTGATTCACTTAATTGATAACGCTAAAGTAAATACAATAACGACCATGATTATGCAAGTACCTTGTTGTGGAGGATTGTTGCAATTAGTAAAAACTGCTATTGAAAAAGCGAATCGTAAAGTGCCAGTTAAATTGATAGTTGTAGGAATAGAAGGAAATATTTTACAAGAAGATTGGATTTAAAATTAAAAAAGATGAAAATAAAAAAAGTTGAAATAACAGAAAAGAAAAAAAATCCGCATAACACTGATGCAAGATTATTATATGATATGGATGAAGCACAAGCAGTGCATATCACACTAAAATCAGGAGAAAGTTTAAAACCACATATTACTCCTGTAAATGTATTTTTCTATATTCTTGAAGGAGAACCGACAATAGTGATAGGCAAAGAAAAAGAAATTGTAAAAAAAGATTGCTTAGTTGAAAGTCCTAAAGATATTCCTCATTGCATTTATAATTATTCAGAAAATGATGTAAGAGTTTTGGTTGTGAAAGTTCCTAAACCAACAACTGCTACTAAAATTCTTTAGGATTTGTTATTATTCAAAAAAGAGATTGTTCAATAATAACATCTTAGCATCCTTACATTTACTCATTCTGCCATTTCTTCATTTAGGCAAACAGCTTGTTAACAAAAAACAGTTATTTTGATAATACCATTTCCTTAAAAATAAGTTTTCCTTTTTTAATTTGAAAGCCATTATAAGTTCCATCGGGAACATATAACCATTCCCTGCCTTTATCTTTTTTATCTTTTGGAATTAAATTATCAAAAATAATCATATCTCTTTCTTCATTGAAGTTAAGAACCATTAAAGCTTCATCATTGTATTCAAATATTTGTCGGTACTTTGTTTCGCCTTCAACTTTAAAAACAGGAGCACCAAAAACAGGCATCTTATCATTAAAAGTTAATATTTCAATTACTTTTTTATCACTCAAACTATTATTCCCATCCCAACCAAGCAAAATATAATATTCTGTTTTTCTTGTTTTTACATATTTCATATCAAAATACTGAACACCATACCAATTTTCATTTGATAAGAAAGTATCTTCTTCCATTCCAAATTCAATATGCTTTTTACCATCAAACAAAGGTACTAGTTCAAGGCTATCCAAATTATTGAACTGAATAGCACCATAATAGCGATACTCCTCATTATCAAATTTCAAAGTCCAGTTAAATATTCTGAATTTATTATCGGGAGAATTCAAAATTTTAATAAAACCAAATGAATCAAAAGGAAAATCATAAGAGCCGGGTATTTCCAAAACATCTTTAAAGTGCGGAATAAAATCCGTTAGAGCATCCATACGAACAAACATATTCCAACCGTCAATTATCGAATCTCCAAGGGATTGAAATCTTATCTCTGAATTTTTCAGGCTATCGTAATATTTACCATATTTTTCAACAAGCTCCTGATGAGTGAGTTTAATTTGAGAAGAATCAATTTCATTTTCTTTTTCAACTGCTTTTAATTTTTCAAAATTCTCTAAACTAAGTGCAAAATTCATTTCAAATTTTTTTGCCAATGGCAAAGAAAGAATGCCAACCAATCTTCCATTTGAATTTAACAAAGGTCCTCCGTTATTATTTTCAAAAATTGGCAAGGTTAATAAAATACCCTCGCCTACATCCTTAAACATTCTCACTGTTGACACATAGCCATAGTCAAAAGTCATACTATCATTATTAAAAATACCAATTGAAAAAGCTTCATCATTTTCGTAAGGTGCATGATTTGCAATTTTTAAATGACTTAAAGAATCTTTGTCCTTATTTTCAATTAAAAATTTTACAATATCAGTTTTTTCATTTTTAGCTATTATTTCCTTTATTGGATATCGCCTGTTATCGTGAGTTACAATAATTTTCTCCCCTTCTTTTTCCAAAATATGAGCACAACTGAAAGCCAGACCTTTGTAATCGATAAAAAAGCCAACACCTTGAATTTTATCATTTCCATCTGCATCAATTGTACGAATTGAAAAAACCGTTTTATAATATTTCTCAAAAATACCATCCCAAGGATTTTGAGCAAAACTATTTATTGAAGCAATCACAAAAAGTATTAACAAAAATTTCTTCATTTATTATTTCTTTTAATTTATTATAAAAATCATGGAATTTTCTACAAAAAGTTGATGTTTTTAATGTGTATTTTTTGTTTTAAAATTTAGATTAAAACGGAAAAAAATTATAGCAATTGTCCAATCGCTGAATTTACATTGTTCTCAATTCGATTATTAAGGTCTGTTCTTTCTGAATAATCAAATTTTTCTCCTGTAACAATTTCGTACAATTCAATATATCTATTCATCACTTGCTCAACAATTTCGTCATTCATTTCCGGCAACACATCTCCTTCTTTGCCCTGAAAGCCTTGCTCCATCAACCATTCACGAATAAATTCTTTAGACAGTTGTTTTTGCCTTAGTCCTTTTTTGAAATTTTCCTCATAATCATTCAAATAAAAATATCTTGAAGAATCAGGAGTATGAACTTCGTCAATTAAAATTATCTCATCACCCAATAAGCCAAATTCGTATTTGGTATCAACAAGGATAAGCCCTTGTTTTTCAGCATACTCACTTCCTCTTTCAAAAAGTTCATAAGTATATTTCTCAAGTTTATTGTAGTGTTCTTCCGAAACTAATCCTTGTGAAATTATTTCTTCCCTTGAAATATCTTCATCATGTCCAACATCCTCCTTGGTAGTAGGAGTAATTATCGCTTTGTCAAATTTTTGATTTTCTACCATTCCTTCTTTCATGCTTTCACCACAAAGGCTCCTTTTTCCTGCTTTATATTCACGCCATGCATGACCAACAAGATATCCTCTTATTACCATTTCAATGGGGAAAGGCTTGCATTTTTTTCCAATTGAAACGGCAGGGTCAGGAACATCAATCAACCAATTTGGAACAATATCTTTTGTCATGTCCATGAATTTCGCTGCTATAAGATTTAAAACTTCACCTTTGTAAGGTATTGGTTTTGGGAGAACTATATCAAATGCAGAAATTCTGTCGGAGACAATAAAAGCAAGTAAATTATTTTCAAATTCATAAATATCTCTTACCTTTCCTTTTTTAAATCCTTGCTGTTTTTTAAATTTAAAACTTGTTTCTTTGATTGCTTCGTATTTCATTTTTCTTTTTCTTTTGAATATGCGTTAATAATATCTTTTACTATTTTATGTCTTGTAACATCTTTAATATCAAACTCTAATACACTAATCCTCTTAACATTTTTCAATAATTGAATAGCATGAAGTAAACCTGATTTTTGAGATTTAGGTAAATCAATTTGAGTTAAATCGCCTGTTACAACAAATTTTGCCGTAGGTCCCATTCTCGTAAGAAACATTTTCAATTGCATTTGCGAACAATTTTGTGCTTCATCAAGAATAACAAAAGCATCATCCAAAGTTCTTCCTCTCATAAAAGCCAAAGGAGCAATTTCAATAATCCTGCGTTCAATGTATGTTTTTACTTTCTCTTCGGACAGCATATCATCCAATGCATCATACAAAGGACGAAGATAAGGATCAACTTTTTCTCTCAAATCACCGGGGAGAAATCCTAAATTTTCACCTGCTTCAACAGCAGGACGTGTTAAAATAATTCTTTTTACCGTTTTGTTTTTCAATGCCTTAACTGCTAATGCTACTGCGGTATAAGTTTTCCCTGTACCGGCCGGACCAACTGCAAAAACAATATCATTTTTAATAATTTCTTTTATAAGCTTATACTGAGTTTCAGTTCTTGCTTTTATAATTTTTTTATCTCTGCCATACAAAATAAAATTATCACTACTATCTTCAACTCTAAATTCGGGTGAATTTTCTGTCATCACTTCCTTTATTACTTTTTCATTAATTATTTGATGCTTATCAGCATAATCAATAAGTTGATCTAATTTTTTTTCAAACAAATCTACTTCTTTTTCATTACCTGAAATTTTGATAATGTTCCCTCTTGCAGTTATTTTTATTTCCTTTTCAAACTTTTTTATCAAGTCAAGATTTTTATCATTTATCCCAAAAAATTCTAAAGGGTCAATATTTCCAATGTTTTTTTCTATTTCTTTCAAAATATGAGCAGTTTCATTTTTATTCAAATTTAAAATAAATTTGGCAATTGTAATTGATTCTATGTTGATTTGTGTGAGTTATATGCTATTTTAACAAACAGCACTCATAATTCGTAATTTGTATTCAGTAATTTTTCATTTTTAATAACTCAAGTTTCGCATTTGAATATAAAGAATTGACATTCGGAAACTTATTAAATGTCGAGTTGTGATAACATAAAGAAAATCAATAGTATAATAATTCCATAATGAATTGTTTCATACTTTGTGATTCTTAGTGTCTTAGAGCCTTCGTGGCTAATTATCAATATCTTGCCACAAAGACACCAAGGCACAAAGTTTCACTAAGAAAAGACACATAATATAACAGTCAGATAATAAATATATGCTGAGCGGTCATAAATAGCGTTTTGCTATACCGTGGAAAAGAATAATAATCAATATGTTAAACATGGTGCCAAAGCTCATTATGACCAGTCGAAGTATATGTTAGCACACAGAATTATTATGCGAAACTTGAGTTAATAATTGTAGGATACATGGAAAATATTTTGTATATTTCGCATTATGCGTAACGCAGTTTGCGTAAAATACAGCAAATAAATTCGCATTATGCGTAACGCAATTTGTATAAAAT
>JAYEOP010000284.1 GCA_034723125.1 Bacteroidota bacterium
AAAAGTAATATTAAAGATGATCAAAACCTAATTCATCTCATTGAATATCATGAGGATTCAGCAGGTGGACTTATGGCAAAAGAGTTACTTAAAATTCCTTATGAAGAAACTGTATCCCAATGCATTTCTGTAATTCAAAAAAATACTGAAGAAGTAGAAAATATTTATGCCGTTTATGTTGTTGACGAAAATGAAAAATTAAAAGGAATAATTCCATTACAAACACTTGTTTTATCTCAACCTAATAAATCAGTAAAAGAAATATTTAAAAAAGAAGTAATTTCTGTAAAATTAGATACTCCAGCTGAAGATGTAGCAAACAAAATGCAAAGATATGACCTTGTTGTTCTTCCCGTTGTTGACGAAAACAATGTTCTTGTAGGCAGAATTACAATTGATGATGTTCTTGATTTTGTAAAAGAAGAAGCCGAAGAAGATTATCAGTTGATGTCAGGTATTACCGAAGATGTTGATATTAAAGATAAAGTGTGGGTACTTTCACGATCTCGATTACCATGGCTTATTCTCGGACTAATTGGGGGTATATTTGCTTCGTTGGTTATTGGAAATTACGAAGATCAAATAAAAATAGCTCCTGAAATGGCATTTTTTATTCCTTTAATTACAGCTATGGCAGGTAATGCAGGAATTCAATCATCGGCTATCGTTGTTCAAGCTCTTGCCAGCAACACTTTTGAACAAGGAGGCTTTTTGTCAAAAATTTCAAAAGAAATATCGGTAGCAATGATTAATGGGTTGGTTTGTGCCGCACTTCTACTTACCTACGGATTTATTTTTGAAGATTCATTAAATATTGCTTACACAATAAGCCTATCTTTATTTGCAGTAATTATTATTGCTTCTGCACTGGGTATTACCATTCCGTTTATTCTTGATAAACTAAAAATTGATCCTGCTCTTGCAACAGGTCCTTTTATTACTACAAGCAATGATCTTATCGGTTTAGCTGTTTATTTTTGGCTTGGTCATTTAATGTATAGCGTAACTTTTTAAAGAAAGAATTGTTAAAGGAGGGTTCTATAAATGGATAAACAATCCTCTTTCGATAGAGCTAAGGAGAATAGAGATAAAAAAGAAATCTAAATTTTATGAAAAAATCAATTCTTATAACCGCAAATGCTCCTATCTTTTTTATCAATGACCTTGAACGATTAGGTTTTTCTGTTGATGTAAAAAATGATATTTCTCAAGAGGAAGCATTACAAATAATTCAAAATTACACTGCATTATTAATTAGAGGTAATATTGTTGCAAACAAAGAAATTATATTAAAAGCAAAAAAACTCAAATATATTTTACGCCCCGGATCAGGACTTGACATTGTTGATCTTCAAACAGCCAAAGAAAACAACATTAAAATAATTAATTCTCCAAAAGGAAACAGTAATTCGGTTGCAGAACATGCTGTAGGAATGTTGCTTGCAATGCTTAATAATTTCAATAATGCCTTTGAGGAAATAAAAAATAATAAATGGAATAGGAATAAAAACACAGGTATTGAAATAAAAGGGAAAACAATTGGAATTATCGGATATGGTAACACAGGAAGTGCATTTGCTCAAAAGCTTCAAAGTTTTGATACAAAAATAATTGCTTACGACAAATACAAGTCAGGATTCTCAAGTAGCTACATTCAAGAGGTTAATGAAGAACAGATTTTTAAAGAAGCAGACATAGTTAGTTACCATATTCCTCTTACTGAAGAAACAAACAATCTTATTAATTTAAGCTACATTTCATTATTTCAAAAGAATATTTTTTTAATTAATACTTCAAGAGGTCAAATATTGAATAATAAAGATTTGTTATCAGCAATCCTAAGTGGTAAAATTCGCTTTGCAAGTCTTGATGTTCTTGCAAATGAAAATTTATCAAGTTACAGCAAAGAAGAGAAAGAAACACTAAATAAATTGATTGACACAAAAAAAGTACTAATAACACCACATGTTGCAGGAAGGACAGATGAATCAAATGCTAAAATTTTCTCAATTCTTATTGATAAACTTTCTATATTAATTTGATATTTTTAAGATATTTATTAATTTAAACAACTTCAATTTATTATCAATAATATTTTTCTATTTTATTTAACAATTACAATTAATTGCCATTTGTTTAATTTTTTTAGCCTTTTTACACAAGCCAACAAAGCACTTACATTTATTTAACTGCTAAATATCTAAATTACTTATAGTAATTAATTTTCTGAATTTTTAAAGAATTTAAAATTAATGAAATATTTAATCTGCAATTAAATAAATCTATACTACTTTTGAAGTTTTGTGAAAATTGAAATTCGAGTAAAATGATAAAGAAAATTTCGCTTTTATTACTAGCTATTACTGTACTTTTTTTTAGTACCAATGCACAATCATCTTTTGGAACCCTAAAAGGAAGGGTAACTGATTCAGAAACCGGAGAAGAATTACCGTTCTCAAATGTGGTTATAATGCAAAATGGTGTACAAAAAGGAGGTGCATCAACAAATATGGATGGTTATTATATAATAAAACCTATCCCTGCCGGTACTTATGATGTTGTTGCAACTTATGTAGGTTATCATAAAGTTATGGTAAAAGGCTACGTAATTGGTTCCAACAAAATTTCTTTCCAAAATATTAAAATGCACCTTAAAGGGCTAAAAGTTGAGGAAATTGAAATTATTGTTTACTCCAAACCATTGGTAGAAAAAGATGAAGGAAGTGGAGGTCGTCTTTCAAAAAAAGAAATTGAAAAAGCTCCAACACGTAGTGTAGGAGAACTTGTTGACCTTACTGCTGGTGTTACAGGAGGTAGTGTAAAAGGGCAAAGAACATCAGGTACAGTTTATTATGTTGATGGTGTAAAAGTTCGTGGTTTTACAGGTATTCCTCAAGGATCAATTCAAGAAATTAACACCATGACAGGAGGTATTCCTGCTCAATACGGAGACCTTGTTGGCGGTGTTGTAAGTATTACAACAAGAGGTCCTTCACAAAAATTCGCAGGAGGTGCGGAAATTGTAACTTCCGAAGGTTTAGACCCATTTGGCTACAATACATTTGAAGGAAACATTTCAGGTCCTTTGGTTACAAAATATAAAGGAACTGACTCAGTTACTACAAAACTAGGATTTTTACTCTCCTCAAATGTTAACTTTAGAAAAGACCCAAGTCCTACACCTGATGGAGTTTGGAAAATAAAAGATGATGTTTATGATTATCTACTCGCTAATCCTTTAAGCCCTTCTCCAAATGGAATTGGCTTTGTTCCGTCAGCAGAATATCTTACAAAAGATGATATGGAAAAAGTAAATACTCATGTTGGAATTCCATCCTTTAGCTATAACGTTAACTTAAAGCTTGATTTTCAACCTGTCGAAAATGTTAATATTACTGCAGGTGGTCAAGCAGGACATTCAAAAGGACATGGATATAATTATTATCACTCATTATTTAATTATGAGAACGCTGCACAACAACTAATAATAAGAAATACATATCGCGGATACCTTAGATTTACACAAAGATTCAAAAATAAAAAAGTTTCTAAAAAAGAAGCCCTCTCAAAAGAAAATCAAAAAAAGTTTAAAATTTCAAATGCATATTATACTTTAATGGTTGATTACACAAAACAATATAATTACAATCACCATGAAGTACATAAAGACAATTATTTCGACTACGGATATGTGGGTAAATTTGAAAGTTATTCACGTCCTGTTTACTACTATGATTATGACACGGTTAACGGACATGTAGAACAAGCAAACGTATTATTAGGTTATCAGGATACACTTGTAAAATTTACACCATCAGACAAAAATAACTTTGCAGGTTATACTTCACAATTATTCGACCTTCAAGAAAAGGTTTATAATTTTACACAAATTCAACAATACGGAGGATTAAGAAACGGTGACGGACCTGGTAATGTTTATTCACTTTGGGCAAATATTGCCTCACCGGCAACAGGTTATGGAATTTATGATGAAGATCAAATAAGAGTTTCAGGAAAAGCATCAGCTGACTTAAACAATCATGAAATTTCTTTTGGTTTTGAGTACGAACAAAGAGAACAAAATTATTATGGTGTTGGTGCAAATAGCCTATGGACTGCAATGCGTCAAAGCATGAACGCTCACATTTTACAGTTAGATACTGACAATCCTATCCCTATATATTCTGACGATGGTGTATTCCTTGATACTATTAATTACAATAGATTGAATGACGGATCACAATCAACATTTGACAAAAATTTTAGAGAATATCTTATGTCAAAAGGAGCCACTGATGTTTATGGCAATCCAATTGATAATCTTACATACGTAAATATTGACAGATACTCACCTGATGAATTTTCTCTAGATATGTTTAGTGCTGATGAACTACTTCAACAAGGATATGTTGGTTATTATGGATTTGATTACTTAGGTAATAAAGTAAACAAAAAAATAACAATAGATGATTTTCTTAATAGTGATGAGAGATTAATAGCACCAATAAATCCTATTTACATGGCAGGATATATACAGGATAAATTTGCATTTAAAGACATGATTTTCCGAATTGGTTTACGTATCGACCGTTTTGATGCAAACCAAGTTGTACTTAAAGATAAATACTCTTTATACCCAAGCAGAACAGTCAGCGAGGTTAAAATTATTGATCCTGATCTTGGCAATTTTCCCGGCAACATTGGTGACGATTACGTAGTTTATGTTGACGACCCATTTAATCCTACTGAAATTTTAGGTTTCAGAGATGGTGATTACTGGTACGATGCAACAGGATCTGAAGTTACAGACCCTAACATTCTTGCTATGGAAACATCAACAGGAACGATAGCTCCTTATCTTGTGGAAGACAATGAAGAAGAATTAAAACTTACAAAAGAATCCTTTAAAGATTATGAACCGCAAATTAATTTATCACCAAGGATTTACTTTTCATTCCCGATTTCTGATGAAGCTAACTTTTTTGCAACCTACGACATTAGGGTTCAGCGACCAACTTCAGGACTTTTTACTTCCATCGATGATTATTATTTTATGGAACAAAGGGGTACTGCTACCCTTAACAATGCAGCATTAAAACCACAAAGTATAACAAGTTACGAATTAGGTTTTAAACAAGCAATAAGTAAAAATTCAGCTGTTCAGCTTAATGCATATTATAACGAAACAAGGGATCAAATAAATGTAAGAATGATCAATCAAGCATATCCAAGAACCTATATGACTTATGACAATATTGACTTCCAAACAACAAAAGGCTTTTCCTTTACTTATGACTTAAGAAGGAGTAAAGTTAATAATGTCCAAATGCTAACTAGTTATACATTGCAGTTTTCCAATGGTACAGGCTCAAGTGCTGCATCACAAGCAGGACTAATTAGTGCAGGACAACCAAACCTAAGAACACCTTTCCCATTAAGCAATGATTACAGACATGTACTTTCAGCCTCAATTGACTACAGATATAAAGGCGGTAAAATGTATAATGGTCCTGTTACAAAAAACGGTAAAAAATTATTTGAATATACAGGTGTTAACTTCATGGTTTCAACACGCTCAGGTCGTCCTTATTCAAAACAGGGTAATGTAACACAAGCTGTTGGTGTTGGTATCAGACAATCTGCTACACTAAAAGGAACTATGAACGGATCAAGGTATCCTTGGACATATAACGTAAACATGAAAATTGACAGAGACTTTTTCTTTATGAAAAAAGAAAAAGATTCTAAAAAGACTTTCAACAGAGGAATGTATCTGAATGTTTATGTTTGGGTTCAAAATCTCTTAAATATCAGAAATATAAATTACATTTATAGATATACAGGTGACCCAACTGATGATGGTTTCCTTTCTTCATCAAACGGGATAAAAGCTGTTGAGGAAGCAACACTTTCTCAAGCTTTTTACGACCAGTATAGCTTAAAAGTAAATAGCCCTAGTAATTATTCATTACCACGACTTATCAGACTTGGAGCAACACTTAACTTTTAAAAAAATTGAATAGATAAATATTTTTATTATGAAAAAATATATTCTTTGGATAACAGTTCTCACATTTATAGCGTTCAACATAAATGCAAAAGAAAACATATCAAACATCAAGAAAAAGAAAAATACAGTACCTATATTACGACTTTCCGCAGGATGTGATCCTGCATCAGCTTCTTCAAACTTGGACATTAATAATGTTCGTGCAAGAATAATGAATGGCGGAGATATGTGGTGGGACCTCGTAGGTACTGCAATGTATGAAATTCCAAAAGTAACAGAAGAAGGTGAATCACGAAAAACTTCACTTTTTGCCGGTGCATTATGGATTGGAGGTTATGATGATGGTGATAACTTACGTGCTGCAGCTATGACATATCGTCAAGGAAGTAGTTGGGATTTTTTCCCGGGACCACTTTCAACTACTGATGCCACAATTTCGAAAAGTGAATGTGTTAAATGGGATAAAATATTCCAAATAACCAGAGATGAAATAGACGAATTTATTGAAACTAGTGAGCCAACAGAAGCAATTGAAGAATGGCCAGCTCGTAGTTTAATTACAGGTGAATCACGAAATCTTGCTCCTTTTGTTGACCTTAACGGAAACGGATATTACGACTATAATGAAGGTGAATATCCTGATGTACTCGGTGACCAAACCTTATGGTTTGTTTATAACGATAAAGGAAATACACACACTGAAACAGAAGCACTTTCGATTGGATTGGAAATTCAAACTCAAGCTTTTGCTTTTGCTACCAATGATGAAATTAATAATATGACCTTTTATCAGCAAAAAATAATTAACAGGTCAAAAAGTAAACTTAACAAAGTTTATTTCGGACAATGGGCTGATCCTGACCTTGGTTATGCTTATGATGATTTTGTTGGTTGCGACTCTACAAGAAGTCTGGGTATTTGCTATAATGGTGATGATTTTGATGAAGGTGTGATGGGATACGGAGCTAATCCTCCTTCAATAGGAATTGACTTTTTCCAAGGACCACTAGCCGATTTAAATGACGGTATTGACAATGATAAAGACGGAACCATTGACGAACCGGGAGAAGAAATAATAATGTCAAAATTTATTTATTATGAAAATGACTGGAGCCTAAAAGGTAATCCAAGCGAAGGAATAGATTTCTACTACTATCTTGAAGGTAAATTTAAAAATGGACAAAAAATGAGATATGGTGGAGATGGATTTAATAATGTTTGGGATATAGACAGGAATGTTAATTATATGTTTCCAGATGACCCGAGAAGTCCTAATGGATGGTCAGAAGTTACTGCAGGAAATATTCCATTTGACAGAAGATTTTTACAAAGTGCCGGACCTTTTACCCTAAAACCCGGTGCTGTAAATTATATTACCGTAGGTGTTGTTTGGGCAAGAGCTACTACAGGAGGTAATACAGGCTCTTACGACCTATTGATTATTGCAGACGATAAAGCACAGAAATTATATAATAATGATTTTTATATACTTGACGGACCTGATGCTCCTGATATTACAATTCAGGAACTAAACAGAGAACTTATTATTTCTTTTAGCAATACCAAACCAATAGAAAAATATTATGATGGTATTGTTTCAGAAACAGGTGATTCCGTTCATTATCAATTTCAAGGCTATCAAATATTCCAATTAAAAGATGCTAAGGTTACAACAGGCGAACTTGACAATCCGGACAAAGCACGTCTTATTGCACGTGTTGATATTAAAGATGGTATCACACAATTGGTTAACAGAGAATATGTACCGGGTCTCGGTATTGTTCCAACAGAAAAAGTAGATATAAATGGTGACCAAGGCATAAAGCACACATATTCTATAACTTCCGATGCGTTTTCCTCAGGTGATGCAGAATTGATAAATTTTAGAGCCTATTATTATCTTGTTATGGCGTATGCCAATTGTCTTGATGCAAATCAATATGAACAGTATCTTGCAGGCAGGAAAAATATTAAAATTTATACAGGCATTCCTCATTCAAATGATATTGAATTTGACGGAACAGAATTAGGAAGTAGCTACGGTGACGGACCTGAAATTACAAGAATTGAAGGTAGCGGAAACGGTGGTCAAATACTTGAATTAACAGATAATTCCGTTGAAGAAATTCTTGAGAATTCATATATAGCAAATCCCGTTTATAAAAAAGGAAACGGACCAATAAATATTTATGTTTACGACCCACTAAAAGTACCTAATGCTGAATTTGAAGTAAAATTTATTGATTCACTCATTGGAAATGACCCTGACAACTTTACAAACATTTCTTCTAATGCACGTTGGCTAATAACCAAAACAACAAGTCCGGAAGAAAGTGTTCAATCAGATACAATTTATGCAGTTGATTATGAGCAAGTATTTCCTCAATGGGGATTAGCAGCTCATTTTGAAAAAGTTGTAGGACCTAATATTGATACAACTACTGAAACCGAAGGATTTATTGAAGCAACTATTGAATTTGAAGATATTTCAGTACAATGGCTATCGGGAATTTTCGATAATGATCCGACAAAAGATAAAGATGTTGCTTGGCCTTATAACTGGATACGTTCAGGAAAACTTCAGGTTGGCTCAAGTTACGAAAAAGCTGTTGATGATTATAAAGATGGAAGTACTTATATTGATCCTAATGAAATATTTGAAACAATGTTGAACGGAAGAATTGCTCCTTACTGCCTTGTAGCAAGAGACGGAGTTGATGGAAAAGGATATCTTACTTTCGGTCCTGCTTTCAGTTCTTCAAAAGGAAAAGATTTTCAACTCACAAGATTGCAAAGTGTTGATTTGGTATTTACAGACAAAGGTGCTACCAACAAAAAATATTGGACACAATGCATTGTAATTGAAACAAGTGAAGATAAAAATCTTAGTGAAAAAGGAGTAGAAAAGCTTATACTTAGAGACCACAAATCATGGACAGGAGAAATTGACAAAAGCGGAAATCCTATTTACAGCAGTAGTGAAAGAGGACGCTCATGGTTCCCCGGTTATGCAATTAATTTAGAAACAGGAGAAAGAATGAATATTATTTTTGGTGAAGATTCCTACTTCAAAGACCAAAATGGTGCAGATATGATTTGGAATCCAACATATTATTCATTAAATCCTGCTGCTTCACACAGAGAAATAGACAAATATCCTTGGGGAGGAAAACATCATATTTATCTTATGGATTCAAAAGCAGGTTATCCGTTTTTTGATTACAGTAGCACCTATGATAAAGGAAAAGCCTACTTAGATTTCTTCAAAGATGAAAATTACAATCCGGGAATTTCCGATCAATTATATTTCTGGTCACAATGTATGTATGTTATGATGCCCATGGCAGCATATCCTCATAAATTAAAATCATTAGAAGAAGGACTTATTCCTACAGAAACAAAAATAAGAATACGAATTGAAAAGCCATATTCCACTTACAAAACAAGTGATAATCCTGAAAACAATAATATTCCATTTTACAAATTCTCTACTGCAAAAATTGCAATGACAAATAGTGAAGAAATTGGAGAGGATGCAATGGAAAAAATAAATATTGTTCCAAATCCATATTATGCATTTTCAGGTTATGAAAAAAATCAGCTTGACAACAGAGTAAGAATAATAAATTTACCAAGAAAATGTAATGTTTACATTTATACTTTAAGTGGGGCTTTAGTACGAAAATTTGAAAAAGATGAATCTACAGAAAATCATAAAACATTCATTGATTGGGATATTAAAAATCATGTTGGTATTCCTGTAGCAAGTGGATTATATATTATTCACATTGACGGATTTGAACTAGGAACAAAAACACTTAAGTGGTTTGGTATAATGAGACCAATTGACTTGGATACTTTTTAATCTAAAAATAAAAACATTATCATGAATAAAAAGATTAATTTTTTAATAGCAATTTTAATTGCACTAACTGTAAACATAACTATTGCTGGCAACCCAGACAGAGTAGGACAAGCAGGAGCTACAGAGTTACTAATAAATCCATGGGCAAGGAGTGCAGGCTGGAATGGTGCTTTTACTGCAGGTATAGGTGGTGTAGAAGCAATGCGTTTTAATCCAGCAGGAATAATGACTGTATCTAATACAGAATTCATTTTTTCCCGTACAACATGGCTAAGCGGAACTGATATTTTTATCAATTCTTTTGGTTTTGTTCAAAGCATTGGAGAAACAAATAACGATGCATTCGGAGTAAGTATTATGAGCTTTGACTTTGGAGATATTGAAATTACTACAGCCGACCAACCCGAAGGAGGACTTGGTACATACAGCCCACAATTTACAAACATCGGTATTTCTTATGCACACAAATTCTCAAATAGAATTCGTACAGGTGTTACCTTTAGAGTAATTACAGAATCAATTCCTGATGCTCAAGCACAAGGTGTTGCTATAGATGCAGGACTACAATACATTACAGATATTGCAGGTGATGAGGATAAAAACAGAACAAGATTTGGAATTTCATTAAGAAATGTAGGTACTCCAATGGCTTTTAACGGTGATGGTCTTACAAGAAGAGGTTCATTTGAAGGTAGCGATGTTACTCTTAGTGTAGATTCTAGGTCTGCATCTTTTGAACTACCGACCCTATTAAATATTGGTTTATCTCAGGATTTTTATCTTGACAGTAAAGAATTTCACAAACTTACAGCAGCTTTTACATTTACATCCAACTCATTTACAAATGATCAATTCAGACTTGGAGTTGAATACGGCATTAAAAATATTGTTGTTTTAAGAGGGGGATATATTTACGAAAAAGATATTGAGAAAAAAGAATCAAGAAAAAGTATTTATACCGGACCAGCAGGAGGTTTTTCTGTAAATATTCCATTTGGAGAAGATAAAGAAAGAACATTTGCTGTTGATTATTCCTATAGACATACCGATCACTTTAGCGGTACACATTTATTTGGAGCAAGAATACTTCTATAATTTAATTAGAAAAAACACTACAAGCGTTTCAGGATAGTAATCCTGAAATATTTTGTTTTAGTAAACTAAACACATTTTTTTTTAAATCAAAAAATCTAAGTACTATGTCAGAAATTACATATTATAGCAAGGAAGGTTTAGACAAAATAAAAAAAGAATTAAACGAGTTAAAAAATGTAACAAGACGAGATATTACGGAGCAAATAGCAGAAGCACGTGATAAAGGCGACCTATCAGAAAATGCTGAATATGACGCAGCAAAAGATAAACAAGCAATGGTAGAGTATAAAATATCACAACTTGAAACTATTGTAGCACATGCCAGAATTCTTGACAAAAAAAATCTTGATCACTCAAAAACGCATATTTTATCTACAGTTGAAATAAAAAATCACAACACCAAAAAGAAAGTAAAATACACTTTGGTTGCTGAATCGGAAGCTGATTTTAAAATTGGGAAAATTTCAATTAAATCACCTATTGGAAAAGCATTAATTGGAAAAGAAAAAGGTGATATTGTGGATGTTAAAGTTCCAGCGGGAACACTAAAACTGGAAATATTAAATATCCTAGAGGACTAGTTAAAGGTACTTAAAATTTACATAACTTTTATTAAAAAAAACTATGAGTACAATATTTTCTAAGATAATTTCAGGAAAGATTCCAAGTTACAAGATTGCTGAGAATAAAAATTTTCTTGCATTTTTAGATGTTTATCCACTCGTTGAAGGACATACATTAGTAATTCCTAAAAAAGAAATAGACAATGTTTTTGATATTGATGATAAACTTTTTACAGAATACAATTTATTTGCAAAAAAAATAGCCATTGCAATAGGCAAAGCTATTGATTGCCAAAGAGTAGGCTCAGCAGTAGTAGGACTTGAAATACCTCATGCTCACATTCATATAGTACCACTAAACAGCATGGATGACATAAATTTTACAAGGGCAAAACTAAAATTCACTAAAGAAGAATTTGAAAAAACTGTTGAGAAGATTAAGGCTTATTTGTAAAAGGGGAACTTCTATAATGCAATTATCTGTAGTTTGTTGCACTGATATTTATAGCCAATAAAAAGTTCTTATACTAAACCGCTATTAAGATGCTGATTAAGAAAATAAATTATTTTTGTTTTGTTTTTCTTCACAAAATTCTTGCATAGCCATGCTACGGAATAATTTTTTGAATAAAAACAGGGCGAAAAGAAA
>JAYEOP010000285.1 GCA_034723125.1 Bacteroidota bacterium
TTAGGAATACAAAAGAATCCATTTAAAGAAAATAGTTCTGAAAAGGGAAAATTATTAATTACTGGAGCTCCCGGATGGCTTGGTAACAGAATGATAGATGTTTTGATAAATGGCGATAAAGATGGTGAATTCCAAAGTAATAGGAAAGTGAAGCTTCTTGTTCAACCTCAATATCAAGGTTTTTTAAATCTACCGGAGAATTTTGAAATTGTTTATGGAGATATTACTGATAAAAATTCTTTGGCGAAAGTACTCGAAAATGTGAGTACCGTATTTCATATTGCAGGAGCTATTTATCCTCCAAAAATAAAAACTTTGTATGAAGTGAATTTTAAAGGAACAAAAAATCTTGTTGATGTTTGCATAGAAAAAGGAATAAGGCGAATTATTTATATGTCAACTGATTCTGTAGGTGGTAAGGGTACTAAAGAAAAAAGAATATTTGATAAAAATACGCCACCGACTCCTTATAGAAATTATGGAGAAAGTAAATATCTTGCAGAAAAATATATTCTTGATAAAACAAAAGAAGGTTTGATTGATGGAACATCATTGAGAGGTTTTTGGTTTTTTGGACCATTTGCTCCACCGCGTCAGCTTAATTTTTTGAATATGTTTAGTTGGCCAAGACAATTGGTTTTTGGAACAGGTAAAAATTTTAGATCAATTTCTCATGTTGACAATACTATTCAGGCGTTTTTTAAAACTGAGAAAGAAGCAAAAACTTTTGGTAAGGCTTATTGGATTTGCGGTAATGAATCTGAAATGACTGTTGATGATATTTATCGTACAATTGCGAATAAATTAGGCAAAGAATATAAACCATTACATATTCCCGTTTGGATGTGTAAAATGTTTGGACTTGCAGATAGCTTTCTTGGATTATTTGGAATTCTACATCCGACAATTCATGCCGCAGGGAAATTTTATTTTGATATTGCAGGAAAAATTGATGATGCTAAAGAGGATTTTGGATACGAACCGAAAATTAGTTTTGAAGAAACCGCTGAAGAACTTGCTGGGGGGAGGTGAGAGGTGAGAGGTGAGAGGTGAGAGGTGAGGGGTGAGGGAGAAGTGAGAAGTGAGAAGTGAGAGGTGAGAGGTGAGAGGTGAGAGATGAGAGGATAGCGTAAGAGCTTTTTTGCTAAAGTGTTGAATGTGAAATTCTTCAAAGTTTTCACGCATTAACAGATATTTTACTCTTCTTTAATTTGCAACATTGCGTCATCGTTCTTTCGTTTTTTCTCTTTTTAAAAATACAAATCCATTTTTACTGTATAATTCTTTCATATCTTTTATTTTTTTGAATTCTTCGGCTTTTTGAATTTTGGTAATAAAGAATGCAGTTTTGTCAATATCTCCATTTAAAAGCCAATCAAGATTGTTATAATTAGGATTTTCTTGTGGTTTTACATTTGAATAAAAATAGTGAGCATAGCTTTTAAATCCTAAAGTTTCTACATAACAATCTTTTTGCTGAATACTTTGACAAAATTCTACCATTGCATTTTGTGAGAGTTTTTCAATTTTTGAAACAAAGATGTAAATGCTTAGTTGTAACGTTATTAAGCTTGTTGCCATTAATAACATTATTGATTTAAACTTTGTTTTTTCTTTTAAAAACCAAATAATTGAGATTATTCCCAAAAGTATAAAAACTATTCCCGGTAAAAAAGTCGAGAATTTCCAATTTACATTTGCATCTAATGCTTCTTTCATAAAAGGGTCATCAAGATATGGGAAAATAAGTTGTGAATTTCTTGCAATTATGGGAAATGAGATAAGTAAAATACTTATAAATGAAGTGATTGTGATTATTAGTGTTTTTTGTAAGATTGATGCTTTAGTGTTTTGTTTTAGAGAAATCTTATAAATAAATAATGCAGCGAGAAATGTTAATGGATAATATGAAAGTGACGAATAATGGATGATTTTTGTATTAACAATTGAGAAAATTATTAGTACAACAAGAAGCAAAATAATCATTAATTGCTTAAAAAGTTTTGTTTCTGAGTTTTCGGAAGAATATTTTTTAAAACTTCCAATGGCAAATATTGAAGCAGGGAAAACACCAAAAAGAACTACTAACCAATGATAGTAGAAATGCCCTCCATGTCCTGCATCTTGATTTTTGAAAAGTTCAATATTGCGAATGATGAACTCGCGAATAAATTCATTACCATTTTTCATTGTTTCTATTCCGTACCAAATTGTTGGGATAAGTAAAATTGATGTGGCAAACAAAAGTATCATCCATAATTTTAAGGGAACTTTATTATTATTGATTAAGCAAAAAATAAAGATACTCAAACTAGGAAGTAGAAGTCCTACAGGTCCTTTTGTTAAAATTGCAAGTCCAATAAAAAGTCCTGAAAGAACTAAGTTGATTTTGATGCTTGAATTATTATCTGAATTTTGTGATAAATTGAACAATGATTTGAAAGCAAAAAATACTGAAAGAAACATAAAAAGATTAAACAAAGGGTCAATAATTCCTGAACGGAAGTAGAGATGAGGCAAAAATGAACAGGAATATGCAAGTACCCAAAACAATCCGAACTTTTCGTTTTTTAATTGTTTGCCAATAAAATATAAAGATAATAATGAGATTATTCCTATTACTGCATTCGGAAAACGAGAAGCAAATTCGTTTATTCCAAATATTTTCATTGATAAAACTTGTACCCAAAAAAATAGAGGAGGTTTTTCGGTAAATACTTGATAATTGATAGTTACGCTTTCGTAATTCCCTGTAATTATCATTTCTCTTGCAGCTTCTGCAAAATTTATTTCATCCCAGTCAAAAAGATGAACTGCTCCGGCAAATGGAATAAAAAGTAATCCACCAATAATTACAATTAAAAAAATATTTAGTGAATTAGATTTCATAAATCAAGTTTTTATCAAAAAACAGTGATTGTTTAATCATTAACACTTAGTATTGCCATAAATGCTGATTGAGGAACTTCAACATTACCTACTTGCTTCATTCTTTTTTTACCTTTCTTTTGCTTTTCTAAAAGCTTTCTTTTTCGTGTTATATCACCGCCATAGCATTTTGCTGTAACATCTTTTCTTACAGCTTTTATAGTTTCACGAGAAATAACTTTTGAACCTATTGCTGCTTGTATTGCTATTTCGTATTGCTGACGTGGAATGAGTTTGCGTAATTTTTGACAGATTGTTTTGCCATATTCATAAGCTTTTTCCCTGTGAATTATGCACGATAAAGCATCAACAACATCTTTATTTAGCATTATGTCAAGTTTGATAAGATCAGATTTTTTTGATCCAATTGGATAATAATCCAAAGAAGCATAGCCTCGGGAAATTGTTTTTAATTTATCATAAAAGTCAAAAATAATCTCAGATAAAGGCATTGAAAAAGTAAGTTCAACACGATATTGAGTAAGGTAAACCTGATTTTCAAGTATCCCGCGTTTTTTTAAACATAACTTAATAATAGCACCTACAAAATCAGATTTAGAAATTATTTGGGCTTTTATAAAAGGTTCTTCAATTGATTCAATGTGCGAAAGCTCAGGGAGTTCAGATGGATTTGTAATTTTAATTTGTTTTTTTGTAGTTAAATTTACTTTGTAGGAAACGTTAGGCACGGTTGTGATAACATTCATATCAAATTCCCTGTCAAGTCTTTCCTGAATAATTTCCATGTGAAGCATTCCTAAAAAACCACATCTAAATCCATAACCTAATGCTCCTGAAGTTTCAGGTTCATAAATAAGTGAAGCATCATTAAGTTTTAGCTTTTCCATGCAATCTCTAAGCTCCTCAAATTCCTCGTTTACGATTGGATAAATTCCTGCAAAAACCATTGGCTTTACATCTTCAAAACCTTTAACCGCAGAATCGCATGGATTTTCAACATGAGTTATTGTGTCACCAACTTTTATTTCATTGGCAGTTTTAATTCCTGAAATCAGATAACCAACATTACCTGCTTCAATTGTATTTTGTGGACTTTGTTTTAGTTTTAAAATACCTATTTCTTCAGCTTGATATTCTTTAGCTGTATTAACAAATTTTACGTGGTCATTTGTATTTAATTTCCCGTTAAATATTCTAAAATAAACTATTACACCGCGATAAGGGTTGTAAACAGAATCAAATATTAAGGCTTGCAGAGGTTCTTCTTTATTTCCTGAAGGAGAAGGGATTTTTTCAACAACTTGTTCAAGAATATATTCAATACCATCACCTGTTTTAGCACTTGCCAAAAGAATATCTTCTTCATCACAACCGATAATGTCAATTATTTGATCTTTAACTTCTTCAATCTGAGCTCCGGGAAGGTCAATTTTATTTAAAACAGGAATAATTGTAAGGTCGTGTTCAAGTGCAAGAAAAAGATTTGAAATTGTTTGAGCTTCAATTCCTTGAGAAGCATCAACGACAAGTAATGCACCTTCGCATGATTTTATTGAACGTGATACTTCATAAGAAAAGTCCACATGCCCGGGAGTATCAATCAGGTTTAAAATATAATTTTCGCCCTTATATTCGTATTCCATTTGAATCGCATGAGATTTAATGGTAATTCCCCTTTCACGCTCAATGTCCATATCATCAAGAATTTGTTCCTTAAGTTCTCTGTCAGTTATTGTATTTGTAATATGCAATAATCTATCTGCAAGAGTACTTTTGCCATGGTCGATGTGAGCTATTATGCTGAAGTTTCTAATGTTTTTCATAATGACTGCAAAATTAAGCTATTATAATTTAATGCTAATTATTAATTGACGATTTGTTTATTTGTTATTGTCGTGAATACGCTAATGGGAGGTTCTATAAATGCATTTCTTTTAAGAAACAAAGATAATGAATAAGATGCAAGGCACAAATTTTTCTGAATAACCGTAGCTATTGAGCAAAATTTTAACGCAGTCAGATTATTTATTATCTTTGTTCCCAAAGGGTTTTCAGAGTTTTTCATATACTTCTTCAAAACTTTTCACATTATCTCGATAGTGTTTCAAATTTTTTCATTGTCTATAAAAAACTCTGGAAATCTTAATGCGAATGTATTTATAGAACCTCCCAAATGAAAATATAGGATGAAGAATTTTTAAAAAACAATCCTATTAAGGTATAGTCAATGCTTAACTTTTCACTGATAATTTTCAAGCATGGTCAATAAATAATCCGTAATACATCCTTGTAACTTTAATAATTTATTTTGATTAAGAATTGATATAATCTTATCTTTGCATTCACAATAAAATGAAATATGAGTGATAATATACAACATGAATGTGGAATTGCACTGATTCGTCTTTTGAAACCCATTTCATATTATGCCGAGAAATATAAAACCCCTTTGTATGCTTTGGATAAATTGTATATTTTGATGGAGAAGCAGCATAATCGTGGTCAAGATGGTGCAGGTATTGGTATTGTAAATTTTGATGTTGCCGCAGGCAATAAATATATGTACAGAAAACGTTCTGTTGAAACGAATCCTATAGCTGATATTTTTAGGAAATTGAATAGTGATTTTGTTGATTTTGGAAAAAAATATCCTCTTAACGATTATTCCGTTATGAAAGATAATTTACCATTTATGGGAGAATTACTTCTTGGGCATTTACGATATGGTACTCATGGTGAAAATGATATTAGTCATTGTCATCCTTTTCACAGAAAAAGCAATTACAAGACAAAAAATTTGATGCTTGCCGGTAATTTTAACATGACTAATAATGAGGATTTATTTAAAAAACTGGTTGAACTCGGTCAATATCCTGTTAATAAAACAGATACTATAATTGTTCTTGAAAAAATAGCTCATTTTCTTGACAGTGAGAATGAGTATATTTATCATAAATATAAGGATAAAGGTTATTCAAAGAAGGAGATAACAAAGCAAATAATTAATGATATTTCACTTGAGTACATTTTAAAAAAATCAGCACGTGATTTTGATGGAGGTTATGTAATAGCCGGACTTATAGGACATGGTGATGCATTTGTACTTCGCGACCCTTCAGGAATTCGTCCTGTGTATTATTACAAAGATGATGAAGTAGTAGTGGTGGCATCCGAAAAACCTGCTATCAGAACTTCTTTTAACAAAGCTTTTGAAGAGATTTCTGAAATTACTCCGGGACATGCTTTGTTGATTAGAAAGAATGGGGTTGTTGAAGAAAAAAAGATTCTGGAACCTAAAGAAAAAAAGGCTTGTTCTTTTGAAAGAATTTATTTCTCAAGAGGTACTGATGACGAAATTTACAAAGAAAGAAAACAACTTGGTAAAAATTTAGCTAGCAGGGTTTTGGATGAAGTTGATAATGATATTAAAAATACTGTTTTCTCATACATACCAAATACTTCTGAAGTTGCTTTTTTAGGACTTATTACTGGGGTTGAGCAATTTAATAATAAAATTAAAATAGAAAAAATCTTAAATCAGAATGCATATAATGAAAAAGAACTTGATAAGATTTTATCTACTAATATTCGGGTGGAAAAAATTTCTGTAAAAGACACCAAATTAAGAACATTTATAACTGAAGATAAAGGAAGAAGTGATCTTGTAGCACATGTTTATGATAATACTTACGGTGTTATCAACGAATTTGAAGATAATCTTGTAATACTTGATGATTCAATAGTTAGAGGAACAACATTAAAAGAAAGTATAATTAGAATACTTGATAGGTTAGGTCCTAAAAAAATAGTTGTTGTTTCATCAGCACCACAAATTCGCTATCCGGATTGTTACGGAATTGATATGTCAAAACTTCGTGATTTTGTTGCTTTTAGAGCAGCTATTGAATTGATAAAAGAAAAAGGAAAAGATTATATTCTTAAAAATGTTTATCACAAATGTAAAGCTCAAGTGGGATTAAAAGATGAAGATGTTGAGAATTATGTTAAAGAAATATACAAACAATCAAGTGTTGAAGAGATAAGTAATAAAATTGCTGAATTAGTACGACCTGAAAATATGAATGCGGAATTAAAAATTATTTATCAAAGTATTGAGGATTTGCATTCTGCAATTCCAAAGCATACAGGTGATTGGTATTTTACAGGAAATTTTCCAACAGATGGAGGTAAGAGAGTTGTAAATCAGTCCTTTATTAATTATTATGAAGGAAATGATGAAAGAGCATATTAAAAAAATATTAAAAGCAAAAAAATGGCGATATCTAAGTTGGAGCAAATGTTTGACGAGTTAAAAGGTAGAGAAAGTAAGAGACTTGTAGTAGCTAATGCTAATGATTCACATACAATTGAAGCGGTTAATAAAGCCGTTGAACTTGATTTGATAAAAGGGATACTTGTAGGAGATGAAAATGAAATAGCAAAAGTTTGTAACAATGAAAAAATAGATATAAAAAAATTCAAAATTGTTCATGTAGTTGATGAACAAAAAGCATCTGATAAAGCAGTGGAAATTATTGCAAACGGAGAAGCTGATTTATTAATGAAAGGGCTTGTAAGCACAGATGTTTACATGCGTTCTATTCTAAAGAAAGAATATAATTTCTTACCAAAAGGTTCAGTTTTGTCTCATATTACTGTTATGCAAAATCCTAATTACCACAAACTATTGATTGTAGGGGATGTGGCAATAATTCCTTTGCCTGAACTAAAAGAAAAAATAGCAATAACAAACTATCTTATAGAGACTGCTTTAGCCTTAGGAATAAAGAACCCAAAAGTAGCAGCTATTGCAGCTTCCGAAAAAGTTTCACCCAAAATGCCGGCAAGTGTTGATGCTTCGCTTCTTTCAAAAATGGCAGAACGTGGGCAAATAAAAAATGCTGTTGTGGAAGGTCCTATAGGTTTTGATGTTGCTATTGATAAAGAATCTGCTGATATAAAAAATATTAAAAGTGAAGTTGCAGGTAATGCTGATTGTATTTTGTTTCCAAATATTGAATCAGGAAATGTTTTTTATAAAACAAATACCAAACTTGCAAATGCAGAATTAGCAGCAATTGTACTTGGTGCTAAAGCTCCTGCAATTCTTTCTTCAAGAGGTGATAATGTGAAGACAAAATTATATTCCATTGCATTGGGAGCGTTGTTGGCTTAGGAGCAAGATGCAGGATGCAAGATGTAGGATGCAAGATGCAGGATGCAAGATGCAGGATGCAGGATGCAAGATGTAGGATGCAAGATGTAGGATGCAAGATGTAGGATGCAAGATGTAGGATGCAAGATGTAGGATGCAGGTGCATAATGTAAGAATGTAGAGACAATTCATGAATTGTCTAAAACCAGCAAATAGGTGCATAATGAAACCATATAGAGACAATTCATGAATTGTCTGTATAGCCCATGCGGGCTAATTTCGTGTCGCAGGAAGTAGAATAAGTTTGCTTACATATTATTCGGTTGAAAAACTGTGAGATTTGTATGTTTTTTTCTAATAAAAGCTGTAATTTGCAGTTTCTAAATATACAGTATAAAAACAATTAAGATATAAAATGAGTGTATTAGCAATTAATCCGGGATCAACTTCTACAAAAATTGCTGTATTTGCGAATTCAAAAATTATGTTTTTTAAAAACATAAAACATTCAGTTGATGAATTAAAAGGTTTTAAAAAAATAACAGATCAATTTGAATTTCGGAAAAATATAATAATGAATGAGCTTAAAAAAGTTGATTATAAAATGAATCAGTTTGAAGCTATTGTTGGAAGGGGAGGGTTGTTAAAGCCGATACCTTCAGGAGTTTATGAAGTGAATGATGAAATGATAAAGGATTTAAAAAGCAGTCCTATTGGAGAGCATGCCAGTAACCTCGGTGGGTTGATAGCTCAAAGTATTGCTTCAGAACTTTCGGGAGTTAAAGCCTTTATTGCAGATCCTGTTGTAGTTGATGAACTTGTTGATATTGCAAGAATTACCGGACATCCATTGATTAAAAAACGATCAATTTTTCATGCCTTAAATCACAAGGCAATTGCAAGATTCCATTCAAAATGTATTTCACGAAAATATGAAGATTTAAATCTAATAATTGTCCATCTTGGTGGTGGAATATCTGTAGGTGCTCATTTAAAAGGAAAGGTGGTAGATGTAAATCAAGGACTTGATGGAGATGGTCCTTTTTCACCAGAAAGATCAGGGACTTTACCAATGGGAGATTTTGCTAAGCTTTGCTTTAGTGGTAAATACACTTTGGAACAGGTAAAATTAATGATAAAAGGTGAAGGTGGTTTTGCTGCATATTTCGGAACAAATGATGCTATTGAGGTTGAAGAAATGGTTAATAATGGAAATTCTAAAGCATTACTTGTTTTTGAGGCTATGGCATATCAGGTGGCAAAAGAAATTGGGGCTATGAGTGCTGTTTTACTTGGTAAAGTTGATGGAATTTTATTAACAGGTGGAATTGCAAATAACAAATGGTTTGTTGAACAAATTATTGACCGTATTGCATACATAGCACCTGTTTCTATTTATCCGGGAGAGGATGAAATGAAAGCATTGGCTCAAAATGCAATAATGGCAATTAATGGTGAACTGAAAGTTAAAAAATATACATAAGTTTGTTTGTAAGAAGAGTATTATTTAATATAATTAATTATGAAAAATCTGTACATTAAATCTATTACTTTAACAATTTTGTTTTCAATTATTTTATTTTTTAATAGTTTTTCACAAATTGGATGGGTTACATTTAATACTTCAAATACTGGTACTAACAATAGCATTCATACGAATGATATTTACGAAGTAATTCAGGATAAAAATGGGAATTTTTGGTTTGGTACAAGTGTAGGCGTGGCAAAATATGATGGGAATAGTTGGACTTTAATTACAACAGATGATGGACTTGTAGGAAATGATGTAAGAACAATAATTCAAGATTCAGACGGAAATTTGTGGTTTGGTACATGGGGACATGGAGTTAGTAAATTTGACGGTAGCTCATGGATAACCTATAATGCTGCGAATTCAGGCTTAGAACGAAATAATATTTTTGAGATTTATGAAGATAAGGATAAAAATATTTGGATAGGAACTGAATATGGTGGAGTCTCAAAATTTGATGGAACTAATTGGACAACTTATAATCAAGCAAGTGGAATGTCTTGGGATGATGTTCAAACTATCTATCAGGATAGTGATGGGGATATGTGGTTTGGTTCAGGCTGGGCAGGATTAAGTGTTTTTGATGGTTCAACATGGACAATTTATAATAAAACCGATGGACTTGCTGATGACCTTGTGATTGATATTTATGAAGATTCAGATAAAAATATGTGGTTTGCAACAGGTCTTGGTGGTGTGTCTAAATTTGATGGAACTAATTGGACAACTTATAACACAATAAATAGCAATATTGCAAGTAATTCAGTTTGTTCAATTTTTGAAGATTCAGATGGAAATTTATGGTTTGGTACAGGAGAAGATTTTTTTGGTTCCGTGCCTTATGGAGTTAGTAAATTCGATGGAACAAATTGGACAACTTATGATGTTGACAACAGTCTGTTGGCAGGAAATAAAGTAAGGTCAATTATTGAAGATACTCATGGATATTTGTGGTTTGCAACATGGGAGGGCGTTAGCCGCCTTGATGGAAATAATTGGAAGAATTTTAAGTACATGACAGGGCTTACTTCCAATGATATAAAAGCTTCAATAACAGATAAAAATGGCGTTGTTTGGTTTGGAACAGCAGAATCAGGAATTAGTAAATACGATAGAAATAGCTGGACACCGGTAACGAGAGATGATGGACTTGCCGGTAACAAAATACACAATATTTTTGAAGCGAAAAATGGTAATATTTGGGTTGCAACCTATAGAGGAATATGTGTTTATGATGGTTCTAACTGGCAAATTTATAACAAAGAAAACAGCGGACTTGTGTGTGATGAAACAAATGATATTATTGTTGATGCTTCAAACAATGTTTGGATTGCAACTCAAGAAGGACTTAGCAAATTTGATGGAACTAATTGGAGTACCTTCACTGCTGTTGATGGATTGTTATGTGATATTATTCTTTCTTTATTTGAAGATGAAGATGGTGCTATTTGGATAGGAACAGATGAATTATCAAATGGGGGAGTTACAAGATTTGATGGCTTTTCTATGACATCATACAGTGAAACTGACGGTTTGGCTGCGAAACATGTAAATAGCATAAATCAGGATGATGATGGAAATATGTGGTTTGCCACATGGGGAGGAATAAGTAAATTTAATGGTACAAGCTGGACAACTTATGATACTACAAATCATGCTATTCCATTTAATAATGTGCAGGATATTATTAAAGATAGTGAAGGTAATATGTGGTTTGGAACCGCTGAAGATTATTATCCCAGTGGTGGTGGTTTTTATAAATTCGATGGAGCTACATGGAAAAAATATACTAAAAATAATACAGGATTGGTTGACAATGCTGTTTATTCAATTACACAAGATAATAAAGGAATTATGTGGTTTGCAACTGCAAATGGTATTTCTAAATGGGATAAAGAAAATTCAATAGAAACTGATTTGGATAAAAATGATATTTGTAAAGTATTCCCTAATCCTTCAAATGGAAATATTACAATTCAACTATGGGGTGAAAATAAAAGTGCAAGTGTAGAAATTTTGGATATTCAAGGAAAAATTTTGTACGAAAAGAAAGGTTTTCAAAATCAGATTTCCATTAATAATTTGTCAAGAGGCTTGTATTTTGTTAAGATGAAAACAAATAGTACTTACCAAGTGCGAAAATTATTAGTTGAATAAGATTGTTTGCCAGCATCGTAGGAAGTATCGTTTGTGTAGAAAAAAAATAGATTTTTGGGACGGGTATCAAAACTATTTGCTGGGTTTTTAGAATTTGATTGCCGACTGATTTGTTTATTTGGTGATTTGTTTATTTGTTTAAACGCAGAGTCGCAGAAACGCAGAGGAAAATTAACAAAAAAAATCAACCCTATTCACGCAAAGACACCCCGATACAGTCATTCTTCCTTATGGGGCAAGCAAAGAACGCTAAGAAGAATTGTTTATTTGTTTATTTGGTGATTTGTTTATTTGTTTCAATAGTCATTTAGTGGTCATTTGCTTCGCTGTCATTTAATTGTCATTAAGTTGTTTATTTGTTTGAGGATGCAAGATACTGTTGACTCCTTTATAAAAAAACTACACCATACCGTCATTGCGAAGGAGGAACGACTGTGGCAATCTGATGA
>JAYEOP010000286.1 GCA_034723125.1 Bacteroidota bacterium
TTTATTTTAGGCAAAGCTAATTGTAATTTCGCTTTGCAATGGTTATAAGTAAATATTTTATATTCTCATACGACCTTTATCTAATATATTTTTATTATATAGCCATAAAAAACATTGTCAACCTATTCGTAAAGTTTTTATAGGTTTAATAGATGGTGCTCCATTTGTTGATACACCATCCATATCCGTCATCTTCAGGAACTAGTTGCCAAATATCGCCATTTTTATCAACCAATCGATGCCTATTAGGTCTAAAAACATAAGGTTTAGCTACTTCTGAAAGGTCAAGGATGGTTAATAATTTGCCCGATGAATCAAATTTATGCATTTCTGTGATAATCTCATTGCCAGTTGTTTTTTCTGTTTCGATATAAATATTATTATCTTGATCTTCTCCTAAGAATTCTATCGAAACTATTCCTTCTATCTCAAAATCTATGGTTTTGATTATAGTGCGAGAAGAAAAGTCCAAAATATCCATTTTTGCCCTTTTCCATCTTTCCAAACCGCTATTGTAGATATTGCCACTCACCGATCCTAAAATTCCAGGAAAGCTCAAAGGAGCAACTTTTTCTAAAACACCGTTATTAATTGCACCAATAAGGTGACTCATTTCTCCATCTGATTTATATATTTTATTATTAACTATATACATAGGCAGAAACGCTGTGCCAGTTGGTATATTCTCTTTGATGCTAATTTCTTCTTGATGAACACCATCTGATGTATATCTATGTAGGGGTTTTATGAAGCGCATCCCATCATATATAAAAATATTACCTTTGTCATCAACAGCAAGATCCTCAATTTGACCGACTACTTCGGTGGGATCAAACATAAACTTGATATCTCCAGCACTGGATAAGATTTTGACCATACCAGAACCAGCAAGTTGGAATCGGAATATATAAAAATCATTTTTATCATTTTTATCAAAATAATAAGAAAAACGCCCCATTTCTCCGGGTTGTTTAAACGGTATACCTTTAAATTTTTCTCCTTCTTCGGTATATCCAACTCCTTTTAAAGCTAGTACTTGTTTATAGTCTTGATGGGCTATTGTTTGTTCTGGTCGTTTGATGTCAACAACAGGTCTATCGATATAAAAATAATAAGCAGCGTAAGTGGCTAATCCAACGACAATAACAATTACTGCTACTATCAAAGCAATAATCCAAGTGTTTGATTTAGGTTTTTGAGACATCTCTGGTTGTTGGACTGGCTCAGGATTCGGAGAGATATCTGTTTGATTAAATTGATCAGACATAAATATTTGTTAAATAAATAATTTTAATTAGAAAGCAAGACTAATGCTTTCTTTTCATTAGTTTTAATTATAACACCATAAATTTCGTTGCGTCAACCTATTATACTGGTTTATGTGTTATTTATTGCCCAAGAAATAAGTAGTGCATAGGCCTAAGTACGCTTTCTTGACACTAAAAAACGTTTTATGTATACTTAAAATATATTAAATAATTAAAAAAGCTTTAATTATGATTAAAAAATACATCAAGCGTTCAATTTATATCAACCAAATAAAGCCTTTTATAGATAAGGATATTATCAAGGTTATTATAGGTCAACGGAGAGTTGGAAAAAGTTATTTACTTTTTCAGATAATGGATGAAATAAAAAAGAAAAACAAGAATGCTAATATTATTTATATCAATAAAGAGTTGAATGAGTTTGATCAAATTAAAAATTATCAAGATCTTTTGAACCATATTAAAGATAATACGAAAAAAAAGAAAAACTATATCTTTATTGACGAAATACAGGATATCGAAAAATTTGAAAAAGCTTTAAGGAGTTTACAGGCTGAAGGAAAATACGACATCTATTGCACTGGTAGCAATGCTAATTTATTATCAGGCGAATTAGCTACTTATTTAAGGGGTCGTTATATTGAAATTAAAATTTTCAGCTTGTCTTATTATGAATTTTTGCGATTTCATAAGCTAAAAGAGAGCCAAGAAGCATTTCTAAAATATATTAAATATGGTGGTTTGCCTTACTTAATAAATTTGGCATTAGACGAAGATATTGTTTATCATTATCTAAAAAGTATTTATAATACAATTCTTTTGAAAGACATAGTTAGTAGATATAACATCCGCAATGTTGCTTTTTTAGAGGATTTAATTAATTATTTGGTTGACAATGTCGGCAGTTTGGTTTCAGCTAAAAAAATTAGCGATTTTTTAAAATCTCAAAAGATTAATATCTCGCCGAATATAGTTCTAGATTATTTGTCCTTTTTGGTTAATGCATTTTTTATTTTTAAAGTTTCTAGGTCTGACCTACAGGGGAAGAAGATATTTGAGATTAATGATAAATATTATTTTGAGGATTTAGGCTTGCGACATTCTATTGTTGGATATAGTCAAACTGACATTGGTAAGGTTTTAGAGAATTTAGTATTTTTACATTTGCAGATTTTAGGATATAGAGTAACTATTGGGCAATTAAAAGAAAAAGAGATTGATTTTGTATGCGAAAAGCAAAACAAAAGAATGTATATTCAGGTTGCTTATTTAATTACCGATGGAAATAGAGAAAGAGAATTTGGGAATTTATTGGAAATTAAAGATAATTATCCCAAGATTGTTATTTCGTTAGACGAACTTATAGGCACAGGCAAGTATAAAGGCATAAAACATTTGAATATTAGAGATTTTTTAAACAGTACATCTATAGAGTAGTATTTTTAGACAAAAATTACATTTTGCAATTCAAGGATTATTTAATAATATTATGATATTTAGAGCAGACCTTCATATTCATTCAAAATATTCGCGCGCCACAAGCAAAGATATGGATTTGGAAGGTTTGGATAAGTGGGCGAGAATCAAAGGCATAAAAGTTTTAGGAACAGGTGA